>JBBDYO010000041.1:0-27899 GCA_040901495.1 Solirubrobacterales bacterium | reverse complement strand
GCGACGAGCACCCGATCGTCGAGAAGATCGAGTCCTGGCGCGAGCTGACCAAGCTGAAGAACACCTACCTCGACACCCTCCCCGAACTGATCGACTCCAAGACCGGCCGAATCCACACGACCTTCAACCAGGCGGCGACGACAACGGGCCGCCTTTCGAGCACCAACCCCAACCTGCAGAACATCCCGATCCGCACGGAGCTGGGCCGCCCCGTTCGGGCCTGCTTCGTCGCCGACAAAGGGGCGCAGCTGCTCTCGGCCGACTACAGCCAGGTCGAGCTTCGCGTCCTCGCCCACGTCGCCGACGAGGAGGTGCTGAAAGAGGTCTTCCGGGCCGGTGACGACGTGCACGCCGCCACCGCAGCGGAGGTGTTTGGCATCTCCCGCGACGAGGTCGACATCGGCCAGCGCTCAAAGGCGAAAATGGTCAACTTCGGCATCGTCTACGGCCTGACCGGTTTCGGGCTGGCCGACCGCCTGAACATTCCGCGCAAAGAGGGGGAGGAGTTTGTTGCCCGCTACCTGGAGCGCTTCCCCGCCGTCAGGTCCTTTCGCGAGGACGTGATCGAGGCCGCGCAGAACGAGGGGTTCGTGAAAACGCTGATGGGCCGCCGCCGCTCGATCCCCGAGCTGCGCTCCTCCAACCCGAACACGCGTCGTCTGGGGGAGCGCCTCGCCGTCAACACGGTGATCCAGGGGACCGCCGCCGACATCATCAAGGTCGCGATGATCCGCTGCCACTGGGCGCTGCACGAGGCGAAGATGGAGACCCGCTTAGTCCTGCAGATCCACGACGAGCTGCTGTTCGAGGGGCCGCCGAAAGAGATGGAAGACGCGACCGAGCTGGTGCGGCGCGAGATGTGCGCCGCTTACCAGCTCGATCCGCCGCTCGAGGTGGACATTGGCGTCGGTGCTGACTGGCTCGACGCCAAGTAGCTCAGTCTTCTGTTCAGTCCCCTTTGCGTTACTGATATGACAGCAGGCGGCAGCTGTCAGGGCGAATACCTATGCAACACATACGCCAGTCAAAAATCACGCAGCCGGGGGTCGAGCGCGATGGATAGGGGCGTCGCGGTCCTGCTGACCGCGACCGCGGGTGGCCTGATTGCCCTGCAAGCGCCGATCAACGCCGGCCTTGGCAAATCCACCGGCAGCCTGCCCGCCGCCCTCGTCTCCTTCGGCGTCGGCACGATCGCGCTCGCCGCAATCGTCGTCCTCAGCGGCAAGGCCGGCGGGCTGAGCTCGACCTTCGACGTCAGCTGGTACTACCTGCTCGGAGGGCTGCTCGGCGCCGTGTACGTCACCAATGCGCTGATTGCGGTCTCGGCAATCGGTGCCGGTGGTGTTGCGGCAGCGACGATCACCGGCCAGCTTGCGGCCTCCGTCGCGATCGACCGGCTAGGACTGTTCGGCCTCGACGAGGTCCCGCTCAGCCCGGAGCGGGTGATCGGCGTCGCCCTGCTGCTGGCCGGAACCCTGCTCATCGTGCGCTGAGGGCTCGGCAAGCTTCGGCGGGGCGATGCGCAGGTAGTGCCCGAAGGACCAGTCGACGAAGCGCTTGATGCCGACCAGGCGGATCAACCCCCTGAGCAGTCGCGGCGGTACCTTCGGGACGAGCTTCTGGGCACGCAGCATCCAGCGGAACTTCCACTCGTGGGAGTCGTGGAACGCGGCGTAGTTGGAGGCGGCCTGCTCGCGGCTCTGCCGGCCCTCGACGACGCCGCGCAGCTCCCGTCCCAGCGCGATCCCGAAGTAGAGGGCCGTTCTGATTCCCTCGGCGGTGAGCGGCAGGCAGTGCCCGGCCGAGTCGCCGACGAAGAACACCCCGCCCTCGGTCGCGCGGCGCAGCTTGTGCGGAATCCAGTTGCCCTGGTAGCGGACCCGGTCGCGGCCCAGGTCCTCGGCCAGCAGCTCGGTCGTGTCGCGAACGTGGAAGCGGGGGTCGAAGGAGCCGACTCCAATCCGAAGCTCGCCCCGCGCGGGGAACGACCAGCCGTACCCGGCCGGGACATAGCGGCGGTCGATCCATACCTCCAGGTCCTCGCTTTCGCCGTCCGGATGCACCTCGAGCCCCCGCGAGAGCGGCGCATCGGGAGGCTGGTAGCCGTCGCCGGACGACAGGATCCGGCGCCAGCCGAGCCCGTCGACGACGAGCGGCGAGGAAACGGTGCCGCGATCGGTCTCGACCGCGATCACGCCGTCCCCATTTGCCGGGACGCCCCGCCCGTTCACCTTCGCGGTCTCGAAGCTGGCGTCGCAGTCGCGCCAGAGCAACTCGCAAAGCTCGCGGTAGTCGAAGGTCGAGAAGGTCCACGGCAGCTGGAAGCGGGAGGTTCCGTGCGGGGTGTGCACCACCAGCGAGTCGAAGCGCTGGCGCTCCGCTTCCATTAGCCCGGTTGTGCGCAGCCACTCGGTTGGGATCCCGCAGGCGGAGGTCTGCCGCTCGCCTATCTCGTAGCGATCGAGGATCGCCACGCTGGCCCCGGAGCCGGCCAGCTCTCGAGCCACGGCGAGGCCGGCGAAGCTCGCTCCGCAGATCAGCACGTCATAGGTTCCGGAGAGGGGACCGCGCTCGTCCCCGCGCTTGGTAGCTCGAACTGGCACTAGAGGCAGAGTATCCGCCGACACCCTCCGGATGGAGTGAGGAGGTGGCCGGAACCTTTCTGCCATTATTCGCCGCGTGCCGCCCACGGACACACTGATTGCGCCTGCTCCGACAGGCACGCCCGTCGAGGGCTCGAACGGACTTCTGCTCGAAGTCGACGGCAAGATCGTCCCCAACTACGGCGCCACGATGGTCACCTTCGACGAGGGCGACGTCGTCAACGGCAAGGTCGTGCGGATCGACAAAGACGAGGTCCTGGTCGACATCGGCTACAAGTCGGAGGGCGTCATCCCGTCCAACGAGCTTTCGATCAGGAAGTCGGTCGACCCGGCCGACGAGGTTGAGCTGGGCGAGGAGATCGACGCGCTGGTCGTCACCAAAGAGGACGCCGAGGGCCGCCTGGTCCTCTCCAAGAAGCGGGCCCGCTTCGAGAAGGCATGGCGCCGCATCGAGGCCGCCGCCGAGTCGGGCGAACCCGTCGAGGGCAGCGTGATCGAGGTCGTCAAGGGCGGGCTGATCCTTGACCTGGGAGTGCGCGGCTTCCTGCCCGCCTCTCTCGTTGACATTCGCCGCGTCCACAACCTGGATGAGTTCCTCGGCCAAACACTCGAGTGCAAAGTGATCGAGCTGAACCGCAGTCGAAACAACGTGGTGCTCTCGCGTCGCGCCGTGCTCGAGGAAGAGCGCAAGGAGGTCCGCGAGCAGATCCTCGGCCGCCTCCAGCCAGGCCAGGTGGTGGACGGGAAGATCTCCAACATCGTCGACTTCGGCGCCTT
The DNA here is from genome assembly GCA_040901495.1 of Solirubrobacterales bacterium. Lineage (GTDB taxonomy): Bacteria > Actinomycetota > Thermoleophilia > Solirubrobacterales > 70-9 > VRUE01. Next base: position 24,519 of record JBBDYO010000041.1, on the reverse strand, counting down.
CGTCGACCTCGACGGGATCGACGGGCTGATCCACATCTCCGAGCTTTCCTGGAGTCACGTCAACCATCCTTCCGAGGTCGTCTCGATCGGCGACACCGTGCGGATCAAAGTGCTGGACATCGACCGAGACCGCCAGCGCATCTCGCTGGGCCTCAAGCAGACGCAGGAGGACCCGTGGCAGCGGGTGATCAGCACCCACCGCTCCGGCGACGTCCTCGAGGGGGCGGTAACCAAGGTCGTCGCGTTCGGCGCTTTCGTCGAGATCCTGCCGGGGGTCGAGGGCCTGGTCCACATCTCCGAGTTGGCCGATCACCACGTTGAGAGCCCGAGCGAGGTGGTCGAGCCGGGTACCAAGCTCAACGTGAAGATCCTCGAGATCGACGAAGAGCGCCGCCGCCTGTCCCTCAGCATCAAGCGCGTCGAGGGCCAGAACATGCCGATGGGTGACCTTGGCGAGCAGCTGCAGGATGCGGCTGCCTCTGAAGATGACTCCGATGAGTCCCTGCCCGCGGGTCCTGTCGAGGGAGATCCAGAGGCCGCGCCCGCGGGTCCTGTCGAGGAGGATGTCTCGTCGTCCTCGCAGGCTGCGGGCGACGACCCATCCTCCACGCCACCCGCGGACGAGACGTCTGAGGAAGCCTCCGAGGAGCCGCAAGCCGAGGCTGAGTCTGCCGAGGAGCCGCAAGCTGAGGCTGAGTCCGTCGAGGAGCCAGAGGCCGAAGAGGTTCAGGCTGATGAGGAGCCGGAGGCTGAGGCCACCGAGGAGTCAGCGGACGAGGAGCCAGAGGCTGAGCAGGCTGAGGTTGCCGAGGAGGCTGAGATCGAGTCAGCTGAGGAGCCGGAGGCTGAAGAGGATTCCGCTGAGGAGCCTGAGGCTGAGGAGGCAGAGGCCGCTGCCGAGGAGCCTGAGGCCGAGGATGCAGACGAGGCTGCTGCAGAGGAAGACGTCGAGGAGCCTGAGGCGGACGAGCCTGAGGCCGACGGCGAGCCGCAGCCCGAGGCTTCCCCCGAGTCCTAGGCGGCCCGTATGCCGCCACTGACGATTGGCCTCACCGGCGGTATCGCGGCCGGGAAGTCCACGGCGCTCGAAGCGTGTGAGCGCCTCGGGATGGCGACCATCTCCAGCGACGCGGTCGTCCACGAGCTGCTCGACTCCGAGCCCCTGCTCAGGCGTGTCGTCGAGCGTTGGGGTCCGGAGGTCGCGCCAGATGGGCGCGTCGAGAAGGCGAAGGTCGCCGAGGTCGTCTTCGGCAACCCCGAGGAGCTGAGCTGGTTAGAGGCTCAGATCCACCCCCTCGTTGGCGAGAGGATCGGCGCCTGGCTTGCCTCGCTGCCAGCAGACACCGGGGTCGCCGTGGTTGAGGTGCCGCTGCTTTTCGAGACGGGAATGGACGGTGTCTTCGACACGACCCTCGCCGTCGTCACGTCAGACCCCGTGCGGCGTGCCCGGGCCGAGGCACGGGGCCACGCACTGGTCGACGAGCGAGAGGCCCGTCAGTTGGACCAGGAGGAGAAGGCGTCGCGGGCGGAGCATGTGGTCGCCAACGACGGCACGATCGAGGACCTCGAACAGGCCCTGTCCGCCCTGGTGGAGAAGCTGAGAGGATGAAGCGAACGACGGGGCGGCGCCTATTTGCCGGTGCGGCAGTGGTGGCGGTTGTGGTCGCCCTCACATTTGTCTTCAACCTCTTCAGCAAGGTCGACCACGTGATCCAGGAGCTGACACTTCCCCTGCGCCATGAGGACATCATTCTCCAGCAGGCCTCAGAAAAGGAAGTCGACGCCTCGCTGATCGCCGCTGTCATCTACGCCGAGTCGCGCTTCCGCGACCAGACCTCACACGCGGGGGCACGGGGCTTGATGCAGATCACGCCGGCGACGGCGAATGAGATCGAGAGGTTGAGCGGTGGCACGACGTTCAAGCTCAAGGACCTCAGCGACCCAGACATCAACATCCGCTACGGGACCTTCTACCTGCGCGAACTGCTCGACCGGTTCGAAGGCAACGAGCTGGCGGCGCTGGCCGCCTACAACGCCGGGCCCACCCAGGTCGACGAGTGGGGTGGGTCTGATCTGACGCTCGACGACATTCCGCTCGACGAAACTCGCGGGTACGTGGCCGATGTCCTCGACAAGCAGGGTGTCTACCGCGACACCTACGGTGAGGAGCTGGGCTACTGACCGCGCCACGCAAACCCGGTGTGCCGACTCTGGCGCTGGTCGTCGGCTTGGTGCTGGCCGATTCCTCGATCGTCGTCTTGGCGCTGCCGCAGATCTACCGCGAGCTCGACACCAGCGTCGCCGGGGTGACCTGGGTCCTGGTCTCCTTCAACCTCGTGATGGCCGTTGCCGCGGTGCCGGCGGCGCACCTCGCGCGGCGGATTGGCCCCGGTCGGGCGGCGGCGCTCGGCTTGGCGGTCTTCGCCGGCGCCAGCCTCGCCTGTGGCGTCTCCTCGGAGTTGAGCACGCTGATCGCAGCTCGCTGCGTGCAGGCGCTTGGCGGTGCCGTCGCGATCACCGCGGCGCTGGAGCTGCTGCCCGCGACGGTCGGCTCGGAGCGACGCGCGGCCTCGATTTGGGCGGTGGCGGGGGCGACCGGCGCCGCGCTGGGCCCGGCGGTCGGCGGCCTGCTCACCGAGCTGGTCTCCTGGCAGTCGATCTTCTTGCTGCAAGCACCCCTGGCGATCGCCGCCGGCGTGCCCATCCTCGCAGTGGCCAGGCACGAGGCGTCGACCAGCGTGCTCGCGACGGAGCTGCGGCCCAGCGGCCGCCCCCATTTGCTCGCCAACCTTGCCTTGGCGATGGTCTCGGCGGCCATCGCCGCCGCCCTTTTCCTGCTCGTTCTCCTGCTGATTGAGGGCTGGAGGCTGACCCCGATCGGTGCCGCGATCGTCGTCAGCGCGATGCCGATCTCAGCTTTGCTCGGCGCTCGCCTGGACGTGGCGGTTCCCAGCCACCGCGCTCGTGCCGCGGCCGGCGCCATTCTCATCTCCGGTGGGCTCGGTGGGCTGGCGCTGCTGCCGAAGGCCGAGGTGGTGCTGACCCTGCCCCCCCAGATCCTGGTCGGAGTCGGGCTCTCGCTTGTGCTCTCGGCGCTGACCGAAACCGCGCTCAACGGGCGGGCGCCGCAGGCGATTCACGGGGGCTGGACGATCTCCTCCCGCCATGCCGGTGTCGCGATCGGCCTGCTCGCCCTGACGCCGCTCTTCACCGCCAACATCGCTCAGCAGCGCCAAGACGCGATCGACGCCGGCACCGCGGTCGTCCTTGACTCCCAGGTCAGCCCGCTGCTCAAGCTGGAGCTGTCGCAGAGCCTCGACGATCGGCTCGAGGGCGAGCGGGGGAGGGTGCCGACGATCGGCCCGGCGTTCGAGCCGCTTCCAACCGACCCCGGCGAGCGCGCGGAAGTGGTTCAGCTCCGCGAAGAACTTCAGGATCAGCTCGACCGTGGCGCCACCCACGCCTTCAGCCCCTCGTTTGGGCTTGGGGCTCTGCTCGGCTTGCTCGCTTTGCTCCCGATCGGGTTGGCACGGAGGGTGGAACTGTGAGTGAGGCAGAGGGCATGAGCGCGGAGCGCAAGGGCCAGCTGTTGGTCGTCTGTGCGGTCCTCGCCTCGCTGGCCCTGGTCGGCGCTTACCTGCTTGCTGGAGGCTCGTCATACGCGCCCGCGACCACCCAGGACCCGTGTGAGCAGCGCCCCTGGGGGGACCCCGAGAACCTCGAAGAGATCGCGCAGCAGTTCTCGCTCTCGGCGCTCGACGGCGCCGCCTGCGAGCTGGGGGTGACCAGAGAGAGGCTGGCTCGGGCCCTAGCCACTCCGGAGTCCCGCGAGCGCTTCATGGAGCGCTACGGGATCGATGACGGGAGGCTTGCCCGCGCGGTCCGGGCGGGGCTGTTGCGGGCGGTGGACGACGCTGAAGAAGCGGGCGCGCTCAGCCCCCTATTGGGAGTGCCCCTGCGCGAAGGGCTGCGGCAGATCCCGCTCGACGAAGCGATCGAACTGATCGAGGACGCCCGCTCGCTGCTCGACAACCTCCAGAGCTTTCTCGGCCCGGCCCAAGGCCTGTTCGAACAGTTCCTGCCCTAGCCGCCCCCGGACGCGGGAGCGGAGGAGCGGCGCCTGATTACTTCTTGAAGGTGAACTTGCTGGTCTTCGTGTTCCAGCGGATGCCGGTGCAGAGCTCTTCGGGGCTGGAATCCAGGGCGCTGGCCAGCTTCACGATCGTGCTCAGCCGCGGCTCACGCCCGCCGCGCTCCAGTAGAGAGATCTCAGTTCGGTGAAGACTGCAGAGGGCAGCTAGCGCCTCCTGCGAGATCCCCTGCTTCTGTCGCACCTCGCGTAGGTTGATTGCGAAGCGGTCGCGTGGCTCCATGGCGGCGATTATCGGGGGCTGAGGACAGAGTGTCTACAGACAAAACACCGAGAGACAAAAACGCTGCATTTACCTCAGCGGGGCGTGTTCAGGCCCGCTCGCGCGTCGCCCGCCAGACCCAGACCATTGCCAGCGGCTGGAGGGGAAGGCGGGCCCACAGCGCCCAGCGCGGTACCCGATCCAGGTCCAGACCTTTGATTTGCTCGGGGTTGACCGCCATGTGCACGTTGGCGGGGAAGACCACGACCAGCAGGGCAAGCAGCCACCAGCGCGCAAAGCGCCGGGTGCGAGGGGAAGCCACCGCCGCGCCGCCGGCGATCTCGGCGAGACCGCTGACGATCACCGCCTCGCGATGGCGAGGCAGCGAGGGAGGCATGATCGCCTCGAAGCTGCGGGGGATAACGAAGTGCATCGTCCCCATAAAGGCGAAGAAGCCCGTCAGGGCTTTCTGGGAGCGCGTCATCGATGCCGATCCTTGCAGTTATGTCTTGCGCTGCGCCGGTTCGCTCCCTAGAGTCAGGCGAGATGAGCGGGGGAAGAGCCTTGGAGCAGGTCGCTGGCTATGTGCGCCGCCACCATCTCGGCCTGCTGGCCCTCTTCGTCGCTCTCAGCGGAACCGCGTACGCGACCACCGTGAAGGCGCCGAAGAACTCGGTTGTCACCAAATCGATCAAAAAGAAAGCCGTGACGAAAGCCAAACTGGCTCCGAACTCCGTTGACGGCTCCAAAGTGCTGGATGGCTCACTTACCGGCGCCGACATCAGCCTCGCAACTCTGGGAGCGGTGCCGAATGCATCGCACGCAACTACTGCCGACAGCGCGACGAAAGCGAATGACTCCACCCATGCGACCAACTCAGACCAGCTTGGAGGCAGCGCTGCCTCCTCCTATCTGAAGGGGACGGACAGCGTGCCGGGGGGCCAGGTGGGTGGTACCTACGCCGCTCCCACTCTGCGCGGTGCCGGCTTCGGCACCGCGGGCCCAGCGACGCCACTTTCAGAAGAGCCATGCGACGCATCCACCACGACCACCGGGCCGTCGGTCACCGTGACGGTACCGGGGAGCGGCCTGGTCGAAGTCCTGGCCAGAACTACATTCCAGACCGCCGGCAACGTGCTGAAAGCCTGCATCGTCATGGACAATTCCCTGGTCATCCAGGTGATGTCGAGCAATTCGCTCAGTGCTGAAACCCGCTGGACGGTGCCTGACGTCGAAGCGGGCACACCCACCGAGGAATTGGCGCAATGGATCCCGATCTTCACCTCGCCAGGGGCTCACACGTTCAAGCTGAACTACGGCAAGACTGGGATCAATCCCGGCACGATCCAGGTCACCAACCGGCTTCTGATCGTCCGGGCGCTCTCCTAAAAGAAGGTTGGAGCCGGGGGGGCGCTGCTTCGGGCCTCGCTATGGTCAGCCGGTGCCCGAGTTCAAGCTGAATCCCGCTTACACGCCGACCGCTGACCAGCCGAAAGCGATCGCCGGCTTGGCTGAGGGGCTGGGTGCGGGGGAGAAGTTCCAGACGCTGCTGGGGGCGACCGGTACAGGCAAGACCTTCACGATGGCGGCGACGATCGCCGAGGTCCAGCGGCCCTCGCTGGTGATCGCCCACAACAAGACGCTCGCCGCGCAGCTCTGCAACGAGTTCCGCGAGTTCTTCCCCGACAACGCGGTCGAGTACTTCGTCTCCTACTACGACTACTACCAGCCCGAGGCCTACGTCCCCGCCCAGGACCTCTACATCGAGAAGGACTCCTCGATCAACGACGAGATCGACCGTCTCCGCCACGCGGCCACCGCGGCCCTCTTCGCCCGCCGCGACGTGATCATCGTCGCCTCTGTCTCCTGCATCTACGGCATCGGCTCGCCCCAGGTCTACAACGAAAAAATGCAGCTCTTCAAAGTCGGCGAGGAGGTCGACCGCGACGAGGTGCTGCGCAAGCTGGTGAAGATGCAGTACCAGCGCAACGATTCGGTACTCGGGCGCGGCTGCTTCCGGGTCCGCGGCGAGGTGCTGGAGATCATGCCCTCCTACGCCGAGTCCGCCTACCGGATCTCCCTCTTCGGCGACGAGATCGAGGGGATCCAGCACTTCGACGCGCTGACCGGCGAGGTGCTGGACACGATCGACCACGTCTCGGTCTGGCCGGCCTCGCACTACGTGACCAAGGACGAGACGGTCGAGCGCGCGGTCGAGGAAATCCGCGCCGAACTGGAATCGCGCACCGCCGAGCTGGAGGCGGAGGGCAAGCAGCTGGAGGCGCACCGGCTGCGCCAGCGCACCGCCTACGACATCGAGATGATCAGGGAGCTCGGCTTCACCTCGGGGATCGAGAACTACTCCCGGATCCTCGATGGGCGCCCGGCGGGCAGCCCGCCACACACGCTGATCGATTACTTCCCCGACGACTTCGTCGTCTTCGTCGACGAGTCCCACCAGACGATCCCGCAGATCGGCGGCATGTACGAGGGGGATAGATCGCGCAAGCAGACGCTGATCGACTACGGCTTCCGCCTGCCCTCGGCGATCGACAACCGGCCGCTCAAGTTCGACGAGTTCCTCGAGCGGGTGCCGCGGCTGGTGATGGTCTCGGCGACGCCGGGCCAGTTCGAGCGGGCCGAGTCGACCCGGATCGTCGAGCAGATCGTCCGCCCGACCGGGATCGTCGACCCCGAGATCGAGGTTCGGGAGACGAAGAACCAGATCGATGACCTGATGAACGAAATCAAAGCCCGCGCCGAGGCCGGCGACCGGGTGCTGGTGACGACTCTGACCAAGAAGATGGCCGAGGACCTGACCGGCTACCTGCTCGAGTACGGGATCAAGGTCCGCTACCTGCATTCGGAGGTCGACACGCTTGAACGGATCCAGATAGTCCGTGACCTGCGGCTCGGCGAGTACGACGTCTTGGTCGGCGTCAACCTGCTGCGCGAGGGGCTCGACCTGCCCGAGGTCTCGCTGGTCGCGATCCTCGACGCCGACAAGGAGGGCTTCCTGCGCGGGGAGACCAGCCTCGTGCAGACGATCGGCCGCGCCGCCCGCAACGTCAACGGGCGGGTGTTGATGTACGCGGACCGTGAGACCGATTCGATGCGCGCCGCGATTCGTGAGACCGACCGCCGCCGCGCGATCCAGGTCGCCTACAACGCGGAGCACGGGATCACCCCGGAGACCGTGCGCAAAGGGATCTCGGAGATGTCCGAGTTCCTCGCGATGGAGGACCGGGCGCCGCGCAAGCGCCGCACCAAGCGGGCCACCGAGTTCGCCGACCCGGCCGAGCTCGAGCGCACGATCGTCGCCCTCGAGGAGGAGATGCTCGCCGCCGCGGACGACCTCCGCTTCGAGGAGGCCGCCCGCATCCGAGACGAGCTCAAGGAGCTCCGCCGCGACCTCGACGGGATGAGGGCCGGCGCTTAGAGGGCCTGTCCTAGCTCAGCAGCTTCACCGCCTTGGCGGAATCGGCGTGGAACTCGCCGCGGACCACCTTGCCGTCCTCGAACTTCATCAGGTGCACGAAGGCGCCCTCGAAGCTGCCGTTGTCGTTGCCTGCGCGTTGCGTGCCGCGGACAACGACGTAGTCGCCCGCGTCGATGAACTCCTCCGGCTCGACGCTGAACGATGACCAGTAGTTCGGGATCTGGGCGAAGTTCCCGAGGATCGCGTCGCGGCCACGGGTTTCGCCGCCTAGCGGCAGCTCATCCGAGGTCAGCCAGACGCCGTCCTCGGCGAAGATCTCCTTCAGCGATTCGAGGTCTCCGCGTCCAAAAGCTTCATACGCGGATTGGGCGGTGCGGACGTTCGACATCTCTTCTCCTTTGTCGGACGCCTCCCTGCCCCTCTGGAGACGGTATGCCCTAAAGGCCCTTTGCGCAACAACTCAAAGAAAGCCAACCTTTGGGCGACCATGAACTTCTTGGGAACATCTGTTCGCATCCCTAGAATGCACCGAAGTGGCAGCCTCTGAGCGAATCGTCATCTCCGGTGCCCGCGAGCACAATCTCAAGGGCATCGACGTCGAGCTGCCCAGGGACGCGCTGATCGTGATCACCGGCCTCTCGGGGTCGGGCAAGTCGAGCCTTGCCTTTGACACGATCTATGCCGAGGGCCAGCGCCGCTACGTCGAGTCGCTCTCCGCCTACGCGCGCCAGTTCCTCGGCCTGATGGAGAAGCCCGACGTCGACTCGATCGAGGGGCTCTCTCCGGCGATCTCGATCGACCAGAAGACGACCTCGCGCAACCCGCGCTCAACGGTCGGCACGGTGACCGAGATCTACGACTACCTGCGACTGCTCTGGGCGCGGATCGGCGTGCCCCATTGCCCCGAGTGCGGGGAGGAGATCACCGGACAGACCCAGGAGCAGATCGTCGATCGCCTGATGACGATGGACGAGGGGGTCAAGTTCATGGTGATGGCGCCGGTGGTGCGGGGGCGCAAAGGCGAGTACGGGAAGCTGCTCGAGCAGATGCGGCTCGAGGGCTACTCGCGCGTCAAGGTCAAAGGCGAGCTGCGCCGCCTCGACGAGGAGATAGTCCTCGACAAGAAGTACAAACACGACATCTCGGTCGTCGTCGACCGGCTGGTGATGAAGTCGGACCTGCGCCGCCGCCTCTCGGAGTCGGTGGAGGCCGCCGCCGCCCTGGCCGGCGGCTTGGTCGAAGTCGAGCTGGTCGATGGGAAGGACGAGACCCTGCTCTTCAGCGAGCAGTTCGCCTGCCTCAACTGCGGCACTTCGATCCCTGAGCTCGAGCCGCGGATCTTCTCCTTCAACTCGCCGCACGGCGCCTGCGAGCGCTGCCACGGGCTCGGCTTCCAAAGAGTGATCGATCCCGAGCTGGTCGTCCCCGACCCGACCCTCTCCCTCGCGGAGGGAGCGCTGCAGCCCTGGAATCGCGGCGTCACCGCCTACTGGCGGAGGCTGATCGCGGCGGTCGCCGAGGAGAACGGCGTCGACATCGACAAGCCCTGGTCGAAATTGAAGAAAGCGGAGCGTGAGATCTTCCTCTACGGAACCGGCGGCGAACGCCACCAGGTGACCTACACCAATCGCTTCGGGCGTCGTCGCTCCTACAAGGTTCGCTTCGAGGGAATCGTCAACCAGCTGCAGCGCCGCTACGAAGAGACCGACTCCGAGACCAACCGCGAGCGGATCGAGAGCTACATGGCCGAGCAGCCCTGTCCCGAGTGTGGGGGCGCCCGGTTACGGCCCGAGACTCTCGCGGTCAAGGTCGGCGGGCTCAGCATCGCCGAGTACAGCGCCCTCTCGGCGCGGGCTGCCGGCGAGTGGATCGGGGGGTTGGAGATGACCGAGACCGAGCGGGCGATCGCGCGGTTGATCGTGCGCGAGATCTCCGAACGGCTCGCCTTTCTCGACAACGTCGGGATCGGCTATCTCTCGCTTGACCGCTCCGCCCGCTCGCTGTCGGGCGGCGAGGCGCAGCGAATTCGGCTGGCGACCCAGATCGGCTCCCATCTGGTCGGGGTGATGTACGTGCTCGATGAGCCCTCGATCGGGCTGCACCAGCGCGACAACGAGAAGCTGATCGCGACACTCAATCGCCTCCGCGACCTGGGCAACACGGTGATCGTGGTCGAGCACGACGAGGGGACGATGATGGCCGCCGACCACCTCGTCGACCTCGGTCCCGGCGCCGGCGAACACGGCGGCCACGTGGTCGCCGCGGGGACGCCGGCGAAGGTTGCAAAGAACCCGTCCTCGCTTACCGGGCAGTACCTCTCTGGCAAGCGAAAGATCGAGGTGCCGGCGGAGCGGCGGGACCCGCGCGGGGTGCTGGTTGTTCGCGGCGCCCGCCAGCACAACCTGAAGGGCATCGACGTCGCGATCCCCCTTGGCGTCCTCTGCTGTGTGACCGGCGTCTCGGGCTCGGGCAAGTCGACGCTGATCAACGAGACCCTTCACCACTCGGTCGCCAATCGCCTCCACCAGGCGAAGCTACGACCCGGCGCCCACGACGGCGTCGAGGGCCTCAGCCAGATCGACAAGATCATCAACATCAACCAGTCTCCGATCGGCCGGACGCCGCGCTCCAATCCCGCCACCTACACGGGCATCTTCGACCACATCCGCCAGCTCTTCGCGCAGACGCAAGAGGCGCGGGCCCGCGGCTACAAGCCGGGGCGGTTCAGCTTCAACGTCAAAGGCGGCCGCTGCGAGGTCTGCCGTGGGGACGGCCAGATCAAGATCGAGATGCACTTCCTGCCCGATGTCTATGTGCCCTGCGAGCAGTGCCACGGCAAGCGCTACAACCGCGAGACGCTCGAGGTCCGCTTCAAGGGCAAAAACATCGGTGACGTGCTCGAGATGTCAGTTGAGGAGGCGGTTGAGTTCTTCGAGAACGTGCCGAAGATCGCCCGCCGTCTGCGCACCCTGCACGACGTCGGCCTCGACTACGTCCGCCTTGGCCAGCCGGCGACGACCCTCTCGGGCGGCGAGGCGCAGCGGGTGAAGCTGGCCACCGAGCTCTCCAAGGTCGCCACCGGCGACACCCTCTACATCCTCGACGAGCCGACCACCGGCCTGCACTTCGCCGACGTGCAGCGGCTGCTCGAGGTGCTCGGCCGGCTGGTCGACGCCGGCAACACCGTAGTCGTGATCGAGCACAACCTCGACGTGATCAAGACTGCGGATCGCATTATCGACCTCGGGCCCGAGGGGGGCGAAGAGGGGGGAGAGGTGGTCGCCACCGGCACCCCCGAGGAGGTCGCCGCGGCCGCGGGCTCCTACACCGGCCGCTTTCTCGCCGACCTCGTGGAGCCGGCCAAGCCGGCCAAACCGAAGCGCAAACGCCGCGAGCCGGTCGCCGCCTGAGCAACGCGCCCCTCCCTTAACGGGGGCGTGTGTCGCGACTAGCGCGCGAAGAGCAGTGAGGCGCCGATTGCCCCACCGAGGTCGCCGAGCGAGGCGACGCGGACCGCGGGCGGCCGTTCGTCGACGAAGAGGTGCTTGCCCATCTCTCGCGTCAGCGGCTCCATAAAGCGGTCTCCGAAGCGGATGCCGAGGCCTCCGCCGATAATCACCGCTTCGGGATCGAGCAGGTTGACTGCCGAGGCGACCCCCGTGCCCAGCGCCTCGATTGCCCGGTCGATCAGCTTCGTCGCCAGGTGGTCGCCGTGATCGAGGGCGCGCTCCCAGATGCCGCTGGTCAGCCGCGGTTTCTCGTGCTTGTGCATCAGCTTGAAGAGGTCGGTCGCCACGCCCTCTTCATGCTGGCGCCGTGCCTCGGCTTCCATCGCCGCCCGGCCCGCGTAGGCCTCCATGCACCCTTTGCGCCCGCACGGGCACTTGGCCCCGCCGCGCTTGACGACGATGTGGCCGATCTCGCCGGCGGCGCCGCGGCCCAGCCAGGGCTTGCCGTCCAGCACGAGGCCGCCGCCGACCCCGGTTCCCCAGAAGACGCCGATCAAGGTGGAGAACTCGCGCCCGGCGCCGAGGTGGAACTCAGCCTCGGTGGCGACCTGGACGTCGTTGCCGATCCGGATCTTGGTGCCGAGCGCCTCCGCGAGCGTCTCGCCGAGCGGGAAGCTGCCCTCCCAGCCGGGCAGGTTGCGGGCGTTTGAGACGACCCCGGTCTTCTCGTCGGCGTCGCCCGGGGAGCCGACCCCGACCCCGGCCAGGTCTTCGGTAGCGATGCCGGCCGCCACTGCGGCTTCGCCCATCGCCTCCGCCATCGCCTCGGCGACGTCCGCCGGTCCCCCCGAGATGGGGGTGGGGCGGCGGGCTTCGCCAAGCACCTTGCCCCGTGGATCGACGACCGCGGTTTGGATCTTGGTGCCGCCGAGGTCGATGCCGCCGCGCAGGTCTGCCACGCGGCGCAGTCTATGTCCGCCTGCCGAGTGGCCGAAAAGCGAAGAGATAGTTCGCTTTTCGGCCACTCGGCCTGGAATGCGTAACGTGCGGGGTGATGGAGGGCAGCGGAGGACAGCGGGGCTGGTGGCTGTGGTGGCGGAAGCGCCGCTGGTACGAGCGCAATCGACGCCTGTCGCGGCGCCTGAGGATCAACCGCCACGCCGCGCGGGGCGGGTTCTTCGTCCGCTATCCGGTTGAGGGTGAGCTGCTCGAGGCGCTTGACGGGAGCCGGTTGCGAATCGGCGAAGGGACTTTGCTCGAGCCGGGGTGCTGGCTGACCCTGGCCCCGGACGCCCAGATCGAGATCGGAGCGGGCTGCTTTCTCAACCGCAACGTGATGCTCGCCGCCCACGAACGGATCGAGATCGGCGACCACACGATGTTCGCCAACGGCTGCTTCGTCGGCGACGCCGACCATCGCTTCGACGACCCGAACACCCCGGTCACCTGGCAGGGGTTCAGCTCGAAGGGGCCGGTCAGGATCGGCTCTAACTGCTGGTTCGGCGCCAACGTCGTGGTCACCAGCGGCGTGACGATCGGCGATCGCTGCGTGATCGGCGCAAACTCCGTGGTCACCAAGGACCTGCCGCCGGGGACGATCGCCGCCGGGGTTCCGGCCAGTGTGATCAAGGCCATAGAGTTCCGCCGCTAGCTGCCTATAATCGATTCTTCGGCCGTGACCCCCAAGGGCATGGACCCAATGAGCCTCTTACTGACCGACCCCCCTCATGCCACAGGTGTGAATCTGGTTCGCGCCAAGTCCGAGCTGCGCTCGGCGCTCTCCGCTGCGCGTGCCGCCGGCCGCTCTGTCGGCCTGGTGCCGACGATGGGGTTCCTCCACGAGGGCCATCTCTCGCTCCTTCGCGCCGCCCGCGCCGAGTGCGACGTGGTCGTGATGAGCCTCTTCGTCAACCCGACTCAGTTCGGGCCGGGGGAGGACCTGGACCGCTACCCACGCGACGAGGAGCGCGACCTGGCTCTCGCCTCCGAGGCGGGGGTCGACCTCGTCTACGCGCCGCCGGTCGAGGAGGTTTACCCGGAGGGCTTCGTGACGCACGTCGAGGTTGAGGGCCTGACCGAGGTCCTCTGCGGCGACCCCGCGCGACGCGGCCCGGGGCACTTCCGGGGCGTCACCACCGTGGTCGCCAAGCTCTTCAACGCGGCCCAGCCCGACGTCGCTTACTTCGGCCAGAAGGACGCCCAGCAGGTGGCGGCGATCCGGCGCATGGTGCGCGACCTCGACTTTTCGGTGCGGATCGAGGCGCTGCCGATCGTGCGCGAGCCGGATGGCCTCGCAATGAGCTCTCGCAACGCCTACCTCGAGGACGAGGACCGCGAGCGGGCGACGGCGCTCTATCGGGCGCTGTGCGCCGCCGAGCGGGTTGCCCGCGAGGAGTCGCTTGACGCCGGGGTCGAGGCGGGGCGGCGTGAGCTGGAGGCCGCGGGGATCTACCCGGAGTACTTGGAGGCCCGCGATGCCGAGGGCTTGGAGCCGGTCTCCGAGCTGAACGACCGCCCCGTCCTCATCGCGGTAGCCGCCCAGGTGGGCGGGGCACGGCTAATCGACAACGTCTTGATCCGGCCATGAAGGCTGAAACTCACCAATAGGAGACGGAAACTCAATGCAGAGGCAGATGCTCAAGTCCAAGATTCACCGGGCGACGGTGACCGACTGCGACGTCGACTACATCGGCAGCATCACGATCGACACCGAGCTGATGGCCAGCGCCGACCTGATCACCAACGAGCAGGTCCACGTCTGGGACATCGACAACGGCGCTCGCTTCGTTACCTACGTGATCGACGGTGAGCCGGGCTCGCGGACGATGCAGGTGAACGGGGCGGCCGCCCACCTGACCCGCCCCGGCCACAAGATCATCGTCGCCTCCTTTGGGGCCTACGACGAGCGCGACCTTGAGTCCTACTCGCCCGTCGTCGTCCATGTCGATGACGACAACGAGATCGTCGCGGTCGACAGCAACCCGGAGGTCCTGCTCAGCAGCCCAGGGCTAGGTGAAGCCGAGGACGTGCCCGGCAGCCTCTCGCCGAGCTTCGGCGGTGGGATCCCCTCATGAGCGCACCGGAGCGGCAGCCCGTCACCCTTCCGCGCCTCGCCGAGATGAAGGAGGCCGGCGAACCGATCGTGATGGTCACCGCCTACGACTACCCCTCGGCAAAGGTCGCCGAGGAGGCGGGGGTAGACATCGTCCTGGTTGGCGACACGGCGGCGATGGTCGTGCTCGGCTACCCCGGGACCGAGCAGGTTTCGATGGAGGAGATGGTGATGCTCGGCCGGGCCGTGCGCCGCGGGCTGAAGACGCCGTTGATGGTCGGCGACATGCCGATGGGTAGCTACGAGGCCAGCAACGAGCTGGCGGTGCAGAGCGCCCAGCGCCTGGTCAAGGAGACCGGTTGCCAGGTCGTCAAGCTCGAGGCGGGGGGCACCTCAGTCGAGCGAGCGCGGGCGATCATTCGCTCCGGCATCCCGGTGATGGGCCACGTTGGCCTCACTCCCCAGACGGCGACCGCCCTCGGTGGGTACAAGACCCAGGGCAAGACCGCCGAGGGCGCGATCAAACTCTGCGAGGACGCCCTGGCGCTGCAGTCGGTCGGCTGCTTCGCGATCGTCTTCGAGGCGGTTCCGGCAGCGATCACCGAGGCGATTGTCGCTAGGCTCGAGGTGCCGGTGATCGGGATCGGCGCCGGCCTGGCGCCGGCCGGCCAGGTCCTCGTCTACCACGACCTGCTCGGGATCACCACCGGCCGCACGCCGAAATTCGTCAAGCGCTACGCCGAGGTCTACGAGGAGATGGTGGGGGGAGTCGGCCAGTACGTGGAAGAGGTTCGCGCCCGGCGCTTCCCCGAGTCCGACCACGTCTACGGCGTCGAGCCGGCCGAGCTGGAGGAGTTCCGCAGGTATCTCGACCAGGAGAGCATCACGTCCCGCAAGGCTTGGGACTGGGAGCCGCTGTCCTGAGCAGGCCGGCTGTCCTGGGCGAGTTGGAGGTTGCGTTTCACCGTCGGGAACAGGTCGCAGCCCGCTCGGCTCGTCGTCGGCTGTCTGCAGAGGCTTGAAGCGAAGCGGGGGCCGGCCAAGCTGACCCTTCCCGCCCCCGGCAGCCAGGCGGCTATCGAGCCGGTCCAGCTGTTCGAGAGAGGGGAGTTCTCCTGGAACACCCCGGTCCCGCTGAAGGGCTTTGGCGGCTTCACGGTCGCAAAGGCAGGGCGCTGACCGACCCCGCTGCTGACGAAGGCGCGCTTGCCGCCGACGATCGCCGAGGCGACGCGCTGGACGCGCATCTTCCCTCGGCTTTCCGTGAGGGACCCGGTGATGGCGATCCGGCGAGCGCCGCCGAACGCCACCGCGTCCACGGAAACGACCGTGCCGGACTTCTTGGTGACCGCGGCCAGATGGGTGGTGGGTTTGGGGATGATGGGGAAGGGAGGGGCGGCGCTGCTCGCTGCCTGATTGGCGCAGGCGGCCAGGTTGGCCCCGAGCACGACGCCCGACGCATTGTGGTCGTTGACCTTCGTGTAGCCACGCTCACCTGCAAACCTGATCGTACCCCGGAAGATGCCGGCTTCGACGAGCTCGAACGGCTCCTCGCACGGCGATCGGCCCCCCTTGCTGCGGCGGCCGACGAACTTCACCGAGATGCGCCCGAGGTTGCCGAATCGCGCCTTGATGCGATTCCCCTCGATCCTCCCGAAGACGGCATAGGCGGCGGCGACCTGGCCCTTGGAGGCCCCCAGCAGGACCAGCCTGGGGCCGAGCGTCAGGACCTGAATCCTGTAGCCGTCGCTGCCTCTCAATGTGAACCCCGTGAGCACGCTGCCGTCGAGCGTTCCCTTGCTCGGTTTCGCCGCCGTGGTTGCCGGCAGCGCGACCAGCACGATCGCGACCGAGCACGCTGCCACCCAACCCCGATCGCGCAGCGCCCTCATTCTCACAGCCTATTGAAGGGCCCATCGCGACTTGCCGCCGAACTACCATTGGCGCCGGGAGATGCCTATCTACGAGTTTGAGTGCGACGCATGTGGAGACCGCTTCGAGGAGCTGGTGTCCTCTGAGGCTGCAAAGCCCGCCTGCGCTCACTGTGGATCGGCTCGTACCCACCGCCTCTTCTCGCCCCTGTCACCGCCCTCGCGTCAGCCGCGGGGGGCTCGGGTGCGGGAAGGCGAGTCGCGCCGCGGCGAGCGCGAAGCGGCACGGGGAGCGCGCATTGCGGAGACGAAGCGCAAGCGGGCGGCGGGGGAGCTCTGATGGGGGTCCCGGCCGAGGAGCGCCGCGCCCAGCTCGTCGAGCTCTACAAAGAAGTGCAGGCGTGCACGAAATGCCCCCTGCACGAGACTCGCACCAAGACGGTGTTCGGGGCGGGGGACGCCGACGCTGACCTGATGTTCGTCGGCGAGGCCCCCGGGGCCGACGAGGACCGGCAGGGCCTGCCGTTCGTCGGCCGCGCCGGCCAGCTCTTGAACGAGCTGCTCGAAGGCATCGGAATGGCGCGTGAGGACGTCTTCATCGCCAACGTCCTCAAGAGCCGCCCGCCGGGCAATCGCGATCCCCAGCCCATGGAGATCGAGGCCTGCCGGCCCTACCTGTTTGAGCAAGTGCGATTGATCGAACCGAGGGTTGTCTGCACGCTCGGCAACTTCGCCACCAAGCTGCTCAGCGGCAACCCGGCGGGGATCACGAAGGTGAGGGGGACGCCGCAGGTCCATGAGCTGGGCGGCCTCAGCGTCTTTCTGCTGCCGCTCTTTCACCCCGCCGCGGCCCTGCGCACCGCGGCCGTCAAGGAGACCCTGCGCGGCGACTTCGAGACGCTGCCTCGCCTGATGGCCGGCCCGCCGCCCGGCCCGCTCGACCCCGACGACGTGCTTGCAGCCGATGGGGAGATCGAGAGCCAGGATCCCCAGGCCCAGCAGGCGCCGCCGCAACCCCCGGTCGACCAGCTCGACCTATTCGGTTGACCCAGCGCCTCGCCAGCCGGTCAGCTGCCGAGACCGAAGCGCTCGGGGCGCAGATCGCCGAACGCCTCGAGCCCGGGGACGTGGTCATCGTCAGCGGCGAGGTCGGGGCGGGGAAGACTACGTTGATCCGAGGCGCCTGCCGCGCGCTGGGAGTCAAGGGGCCCGTGACGTCGCCGACCTTCACGATCGGCCATCGCTACCGGGGCCGTCTCCCGGTCTCCCACCTTGACCTCTACAGGCTGGGCGATCTGGAGAGCGAGGATCCGGCGCTCCTCGCCGACTACCTCGGGGCCGACTCGGTCGCCTTCATCGAGTGGCCGGCGCTGGCGGAGCCAGAGCTTGCCGGGCGAACCGTGCTGGAGGTGCGGCTGGCCCACGGTGGCGACGACAACCGCACAATCGAAACGGTGGCCGCACCTAGTCGCAAATAGCTGTGTTTCGGAGCAAGAACCTTGCCTGTAGCATCGTCCGCGTAACTTTTTTTTACTCAAGGAGGAACACGCCCCCATGAAGCGACTTTCAACCCTAATTGCGATTTTGATCGGGGTTGCGCTATTGGCGAGCGTGGTGCCTGCCTCCGCGAAAAAAGCCCCCGCGTACGACCACTACGTCGCCTGCGGGCTCTCCCAGAAAGCGAAGGCCGCCCACAGCTGTCAGAAGGGCCGGAAAAAGGGCGCCTTCTTCCGCAGCAACGAAGCCGATGTCCTCTACACGGTCTGCGTCAAATTCCCGACCAAAAAAAACCTCTGCGCGCCGAAACAGGAAGCGACAGAAGGAACGCTCTACGTGAACAAGATCACCTCGAACATCCCGGGCGAGCACAAGGTGACCTGGTTCGTGAAAGGCAAACGGGTCGGGGCGTTCGAGTTCGTTGTAACTGAGTGAGCGCGGCAGCTGGCGCCGACCCGCGGCCCGGTTCCGAGCTGGCCGTCGTCGGGTTCGACACCGCCACCGAGGACACGGCTGTCTGTGTCGCGCGGGGCGGTGAAGTTCTCCACGAGTCGCTGCTCGGCCTCTCTGAGAAGGGTGGGCCGCTGCACACGACGGCGCTGCTCGGGGAGATCGAGCGGGCGGTGCCCGAGGGCGGCGGCTGGGGGTCGATCGGTGCGATCGCCGTCGGGATGGGGCCGGGGTCGTTCACCGGCTTGAGGGTCGGTATGTCCACGGCCAAGGCGCTGGGACTCAGCTGCGGCCTGCCGGTCCGGGGCGTCTGCACCCTGGACGCGTTTGGCGCGGCCCTCGGCGAGGTCGCCGGCGGGGCGAGCCGACTCGCGGTCATCGACGCGAGGCGGGGCGAGGTGTTCGCGGCGCTCTACGGGCCGAACGGGGAGCGGCTCTGGGAGCCGCTGGTCAGCCCTCCCGCGGCGCTCGCCGAGCGGGTGGCTGGGCTGGCGGAGCCCCCGCTGGCCGCCGGGTCGGGGGCGGTACGATTTCGGCGTGAGTTGGCGGACCGGGGCGTCGAGGTTCCGGAGGACGTTGACCCCGTGCATAGGATCGCCGCGCGGCACATCTGCGCCCTCGCGGCGACCGGGACAAGTGGCGACGAGCCTGAGCCAGCCGCTCCGATTTACCTAAGACCCCCCGATGCGCAGCGCTGGCGTGAGCGAGACACTTCCCAAACAGCCAAATGAGGCGACCGGCGAGCCGCTCATGCGGCGCCTCGCCTACAGCGATCTGCCCGCGGTCATCTCGATCGAGCGCCGCTCCTTCCCGACGCCCTGGTCGCTGGCGATGTTCGTGCTCGAGCTCTCCAAGCCCTCCGGCATCTGCCTGGCGGCAATCGAGGGGGACGAGCTGCTCGGCTACCTGGTGTGCTCCCGGTATGACCAGACCTGGCACCTGATGAACGTCGCGGTGACGCCCGAGCGGCGCCGGATGGGGATCGCCAGCCGCCTGATTGCGCGGCTCGTCGAGGAGTCTGGGAGGGGGTTGCCGCTCACTCTCGAGGTGCGGGTCTCCAACCGCGAGGCGATCGCGATGTACGAGAACCTCGGCTTTCGCTCCGCGGGTGTGCGCCCTCGCTACTACCAGGACAACGGCGAGGACGCTCTGATCATGTGGCTGGATTGATCCTCGCCATCGAGACCTCGTGCGACGACACCTGCGTTGCCGTCGTCGACGGGGCGCGGATCCTCGCCAACACGATCTCCTCCCAGGCGGAGGCCCATTCGCGCTTCGGGGGCATCGTCCCGGAGGTCGCCTCCAGGCACCACCTCGAGCTGGCCGTGCCGATCGTCGAGGCGACCCTGGCCGAAGCCGAGGTGTCGCTTGACGACATCGAGGCTGTGGCCGTCACCGTGGGCCCGGGCTTGATCGGAGCCCTCCTGGTTGGGATGAGCACCGCCAAGGCGATTGCCGCGCCGCGCCGCCTGCCGCTGATCCCGGTCAACCATCTTCAGGGACATGTCGCGGCGAACTTCCTCGAGCCCGAGCCGCTGGAGCCGCCCTTCCTCTGCCTGGTGGCGAGTGGCGGGCACACCCTGCTGGCGGCGGTTCGCGACCACAACGGCCACGAGGTCCTCGGGCAGACGCTCGACGATGCCGCGGGGGAGGCGTTCGACAAGGTCGCTCGCCTGCTCGGGCTGGGCTACCCGGGCGGCCCGGCCCTGGAGCGGCTTGCAGTCGGGGGGGATCCCGAGGCCTTCGACCTGCCGGTTGCGATGGCCCGCGACCCCGGTCTCGACTTCAGCTTCAGCGGGCTGAAGACGGCGCTGGCCTACCGCTGCCGTGACCTTGGGCCCGACGGCGTGGCGGAGCGCGGCGCCGACCTGGCGGCGAGCTTCCAGGCGGCCGCGGTCGGCCAGCTTGTCGCGAAGCTGGAGCGGGCGCTGCGCGGCGGTGACTGGGAGGCTGTGGCCCTGGGCGGCGGGGTCGCCGCCAACACCGCGCTGCGCGAGGCGGTGGCGTCGGTGTGCGAGCGGCGGGGTGTGCGACTGAAGCTGGTCCCGATGGAGCTCTGCACCGACAACGCGGCGATGATCGCCTCCGCCGCTCGCTTCGCTCCCACGCTGGCCTACCCGGACTACCTCGCCTACGACGCCTTTGCCAGCGGTGAGGCAGCGGTGGCGTGAAGGAGGTCGTCCTCTACTCGCGTCCCGATTGCCATCTCTGCACGGAAGCGCTCGAGGCGATTGTCGCGCTCCATGCCGAGGGCTATCGCTTCGTGCTGCGGGAGGTCGACATCGAGAGCGACGAGCTGTTGCTGCGACGCCTGCTCGAGCGGATCCCCGTGGTCGAGCTGGACGGCGAGGTCGTCTCGGAGCTGGTCTTCGAGCCGGACGCTCTTCGGGCGCGGCTCGATACTGTGGGGGTCGATGACTCAGCAGGCGGTGGAGGGGCATGAAGTGTCCGATGAGCTGATCGTGGACGGCGAGCGGCTGTCGCTCGGCGTTGCGGCGCGCCTTTCCCGCTACCTCCAGGTCCTCACCCAGGCGCGGAAGATGGGGCGGGAGACGATCTCCTCGCAGGAACTCTCCGACTACACGCACATCAACCCGACCCAGATCCGCCGCGACCTCTCCGGCTTCGGCAAGTTCGGCAAGCGCGGGGTCGGCTACAACGTCGAATCGCTGGTCTCGGAGATCCGCAAGATCCTCCGCACCTCCGGTCAGCACAACATCGCCCTCTTCGGCGCCGGCAACCTCGGCCAGGCGATCGCCAGCTCGGCGATCTTCGCCGACCACGGCTTCCAGGTCGTGGCCGTGTTCGACGTCGACCCCTCCGTCGTCGGCAGTCAGATCGGCGACCTGCGCGTGCGCGACCTCGGCGAGTTGCAGGAGGTCGTCGCCGAAGAGGAGATCGTGGTCGGCGTCCTCGCCGTTCCCGCCGCCGCCGCCCAGGAGGTGGCCGACCGGCTGGTCAAGGCAGGCGTCACGATCATCTTCAACTACTCCGAGCAGCTCCTCCAGGTGCCGCCCGAGGTGACCGTTCACACGTCGAGCCCCGCAGTCGACCTGCTCTACGCGCTCTACTTCTACCTGGCCTGAGTCCTTGTCCCTCGATCTCGACCTCGTCCGCGAGAGATTCGAGTCCTCCACCGACTTCACGATCGGCCTCGAGGAGGAGTTCGCGATCCTCGACCCGGCCACGCTGGAGCTGGAGCATCGCTTCGAGGACGTCTACGCCGCCTGCCAGAAGGACGAGCTCCTCGCGGAATCGGCGGCCGGCGAGCTGATCGCATCGGAGGTCGAGATCCGCTCCGGGCGCTCGGAGACCTTCGCCGAGGCGATGGAGAAGCAGCGCAAGCGGCGGGCGCGGCTGTTCGAGCTCGTCTCCGGGATGGGCCTGGCGCTGGGAGCGACCGGAACCCATCCCTGGGCCAACTACCTCGACCAGCGGATCATCGACACGCCCCACTACAACCGGCTTCGGGAGGAACTGGGCTGGGTTGCCCAGCGCAACAACACCTGGAGCATGCACGTCCACATGGGCGTGCGCGGCGCCGACCGGGCGATCGCGGTCTGCGACTGGATGCGCGAGCTGCTGCCGCTGCTGCTCGCGGTCTCGGCCAACTCGCCGTTCCTCGACCGGCGCGACACCGGCCTGCACACGGTGCGCACCGAGATCTTCACCCGCACTTTCCCGCGCTGCGGGGTGCCCAGCCAGTTTCGCGACTGGGACCGCTACGCGGAGTTCGTCGGGATGCTCGAGCGGACCGGCACCGTCGTCGAGTCGACCCAGCTCTGGTGGAGCGTTCGGCCCCATCACTCCTTCGGGACCGTCGAGGTGCGGATCTGCGACGCCCAGACCCGGGGCGAGGAGTCGTTTGCCCTTGCCGGGCTGATCGCCGCCTGCATCGCCCAGGCCGCCCTTGAGTACGACGAGCACGGCTACGAAGGGCGTGGCGCCCCACTCGAGGATCGGGAGATCGAGGAGAACCTGTGGCGGGCGATTCGCTACGGGATGAGCGGCAAGCTGATCGATTTCCGTCGCGGCGCCGAGGTCGACGCCCGTGCGGTGCTGGAGGAGCTGCTCGCTTGGACCGAGCCGGCCCGCTCCCAGCTCGGCCTGGAGGTCGAGCTTCCGGACCGCAACGGCGCCCAGCGGGCGCGCGAGGCCTTCGAGGCGGGGACAGCGATCGAGGACATCTACCGCGACGCCGTAGCCGAGACCCAGCGGACCTACACAGAGGCGAAACAAGCGGCGTAAAGGCGCTTTCGCCGCGCCCCCATATAGACTCCCGCGCCGCTAAAACCAGCCGGAGGAATCAACTTGACCAGCTTTTTGACCGATTACGGAGTTGTCGTTGCGCTTGTCTGCGCGGGGGCGGCGGTTGTCTATGGGCTCATCGTCACCCAGCGCTTGCTCGCCAAGTCGCCTGGCAACGAGCGCATGCAGGAAATCTCGGGTGCGGTGCAGGAGGGCGCCAAGGCCTACCTCAACCGCCAGTACATGATCATCGCCGCAGTAGCGGTGCCGATCGCGATCGTGCTCTGGCTGCTCCAGGACTACAAGACCGCCCTCGGCTTCGTGATCGGCGGCGTCCTCTCCGGCGCCACCGGGTTCATCGGCATGAACGTCTCCGTGCGCGCCAACAGCAGGGTTGCCGAGGCGGCCCGCGGCGGCGTTCCCCCCGCCCTCGACGCCGCCTTCAAGGGCGGTTCGGTCACCGGCCTGCTGGTCGTCGGCCTCGCTCTGCTCGGCGTCGCCGGCTACTACGGGGTCCTGGTCCTCACCGGCAGCACCGATAAGGAGGCCGTCGACGCGTTGATCGGCCTCGGCTTCGGCGGCTCGCTGATCTCGGTCTTCGCCCGGCTCGGCGGTGGCATCTTCACCAAGGCCGCCGACGTCGGCGCCGACCTGGTCGGCAAGGTCGAGGCGGGGATCCCCGAGGACGACCCCCGCAACCCCGCGGTGATCGCCGACAACGTCGGCGACAACGTCGGCGACTGCGCCGGCATGGCCGCCGACCTGTTCGAGACCTACGCTGTCACCACGGTGGCCGTGATGCTGCTCGGCGTCCTCACCTTCAACGGCGACTTCGCCCGCGAAGTCGCGATCTACCCGTTGGTGTTGGGCGGCGTCGCGATCATCGCCTCGATCATCGGGGCGCTCGCGGTGCGGACCAAAACCGACCGGGTCGAGGGCGCCCTCTACCAGGGCGTGATCCTCTCCGGGATCATCTCGATCGCGGCCTTCTACCCGATCACCGACTGGCTGATGAGCGAGCCGCTGCGGATCGGCGTGCTCGACACGGCGGCTGCGGCGGTCAGCGTCACCGACCTCTGGCTCTGCGCCGTGATCGGCGTCGCCGTGACGGCACTGCTCTTCGTGATCACCGAATTTTATACGTCGACCCGATTCCATCCGGTGAAGTCGATCGCCAAGGCCTCAGAGACGGGGCACGCGACCAACATCATCCAGGGGCTCGCCCAGGGCTTCCAGTCCACTGCCGCCCCGGCGCTGGTCCTGGCGTTCGCGATCCTCGGCGCCAACGAGCTGGCGGGGATCTACGGGATCGGCGTCGCAGTCGTCGCGCAGCTCTCGCTCTGCGGGCTGATCGTCGCCCTCGACGCCTTCGGGCCGATCACCGACAACGCGGGGGGCATCGCCGAGATGGCCGACCTGCCCGACGACGTCCGCGCCGTCACCGACCCGCTCGATGCGGTCGGCAACACGACCAAGGCGGTCACCAAGGGCTACGCGATCGGCTCGGCGGCTCTCGCCGCGCTGGTCCTGTTCGCCGCCTTCAAGAGCGAGCTCGAGGAGGAGAAGCCGGCCGGATTCCATATCGACAGCCTCTTTAACCTGACCTCGCCCGACGTTCTTATCGGCCTGATCATCGGCGGCATGATGGTCTACCTGTTCGCGGCCTTCGCGATCGAGTCGGTCGGCCGCGCCGGCGGCCAGGTGGTCGAACAGGTCCGCCAGCAGTTCCGCGAACACCCGGGAATCATGGAGGGCACGGAAAAACCGGATTACGGCAAAACGGTCGCGATCGTCACCGCGGCGGCCCAGAAGGAGATGATCCTTCCCTCGCTGATCCCGATCGTAGTGCCGGTGATCGTCGGCATGTTCAGCGTCAACGCGCTCGGCGGCCTGCTGATTGGCGTCATCGTTGTCGGCCTCTTCGCGGCGATCTCGATGACCGCCGGTGGCGGCGCCTGGGACAACGCCAAGAAGCTGATCGAGGACGGCGCCCACGGGGGCAAAGGCTCACCGGCCCACGAAGCCTCAGTGACCGGCGACACGGTCGGCGATCCCTACAAGGACACGGCCGGCCCGGCGATTAACCCGATGATCAAGGTCGCGAACATCGTCGCGATCCTGATCATTCCGATCGTTCACTTTTAGAGCTTGGGTGGGGAGG
>JBBDYO010000040.1:0-28278 GCA_040901495.1 Solirubrobacterales bacterium | reverse complement strand
AGCGCTACGACGCCGAGGGCGCCGACGAGCTGGTCTTCCTCGACATCACCGCCTCTCACGAGAAGCGCGACACGATCGTCGAGCTTGCCCGCCGCACCGCGGACAATGTCTTCATCCCGTTCACGATCGGTGGGGGAATCCGTTCCGTCGAGGACGCGCAGGCCGTGCTCGACGCCGGCGCGGACAAGGTCTCTGTCAATTCCGCCGCACTCGATCGGCCGGAGCTGCTGACCGAGCTGGCCGACCAGTTCGGCGCCCAGTGCGTGGTGATTGCAATAGACGCGAAACGCGAGGACGATGGCTGGGGCGTCTACGTGAACGGAGGGCGCAAGCGAGTCGAGGAGCGCGAGGCCGTCGCTTGGGCAGGTGAGGCTGTCGAGCGAGGGGCCGGCGAGATATTGCTGACCAGCATGGACCGCGACGGCACGAACGACGGCTATGACGTGGAGTTGACGCGCGCGGTCGCCGAAGCGGTGTCGGTGCCGGTGATCGCCTCGGGCGGGGCGGGCACGCTCGAGCATCTCAGCGAGGCGATCGTCGACGGCAACGCCGACGCCGTTCTCTGCGCGTCGATCTTCCACTACGGCGCCTACCGGATCCAGGACGCAAAGCAGCATCTTTTCGAGGCGGGCATTCCCGTCCGCCGCTAGCCGGTGCAAATGCCCGAGCAGCCGATCCAAGACCTCGCCGCGGCGCTGCACGACTCCTATCCGGAGCTCGAGGCGCTACGCGACGCAGCCGACGCGCCGATCTATCTGGTCGGCGGTGCGGTGCGCGACCTGCTGCTTGGCAAAGGGCGCACCGATCTGGACCTGGTGGTTGTGGGTGACGCGACGGCGCTCGCCGCGAAGCTTGGGGCCGAGATCGTTGCCCATGAGCGGTTCGCCACCGCCAAGGTGCGCCTCGACGGACACGAGATCGACATCGCGGCGGCCCGCATCGAGTCCTACTCCGAGCCCGGCGCTCTCCCGGACGTCGAGCAGACCGACGAGATCGGCAAAGACCTCGGCAGGCGAGATTTCACGATCAACGCGATGGCGATCGCGCTCTCGGACGCACCGCAGCTGATCGACCCCTACGACGGCCAGGGCGACCTCAAACAGAGGCTATTGCGCGCCCTGCATCCCGAGTCCTTCGTCGACGACCCGACTCGGGCTTTGCGGGCCGCTCGCTACGCGGCGCGTCTCGACTTCGAGCTGGAGGCGGGGACCGAGTCGCTGCTGCGCGAGACGGAGCTGGGAACCGTCTCGGCGGATCGTCGCGAAGCAGAGCTCCTGCGCCTCGCGGCCGAGCCGAATGCGGCCCGTGGCTTTGAGCTGCTCTCGGGGTGGGGGCTGGTACCGACTCGTCCCGGAGGCATTGAGCTGGCCCAACGCGTGATCGCCCTGCTCGCCGAGCCGCCGTGGAGCGAGGTGGCCCCCCGGGATCGGGCGGTGCTGGCGGCGGCGATTGGGCCGACCGGCGAAGAGCACGAGCTGTCTGCCGCCACTCCGGCACGGCCCTCCGAGGCGGTCGAGCTTGCGCACGATCGCGCCCCGATTGAGTTGGCCTTGGCCCGCGCGCTGGGCGGTGAGTGGCTGGATCGCTACTTGCTGGAGTGGCGATCCGTGGGGCTGGAGATTAACGGGAGCGACCTGCTCGCCGCAGGCATCGGCGAGGGTCCCGCACTGGGTCGGGGGCTGGGGGAGGCGCTGCGGCGCAAACTCGACGGCGAGATATCAGGGAAGGAGCAGGAGCTGGAGGTAGCCCTGCTGGCCGCGCGGAGTGGCGATGGAGTGGCGTAGCGCCGGCGAGGTCCGCTGGTTGGAGGCAGACCTGCCGGGCGCCCGCGCTGCTTTCTCGGCGCGCTTGGGCGGGGTCAGCGACTCGCCCTACGACAGCCTCAACCTGGGGATCCTCACCGAGGATCGACGGGAGTCGGTGACTGAGAACCGGCGGCGGCTCGCCGAAGCCCTTGGCCTCGACCCCCGAGACGTTCTGGTCGGCCACCAGATCCACGGCGCCGCACTTGCCACCCATGACAGTCGCCCGGACTCGGGCGACTTCATCGAACCCAGGGGCGAGCTATCCAAAGTCGATGGGCATGTCGCGACCGAGCCCGGGCTGGCACCGCTTGTCTTTGTCGCCGACTGCCTGCCGGTTGCCATGGTCGGCCGGGGCGGCGTCGCGATGCTCCACTGCGGTTGGCGCGGGCTCGCGGCCGGCATCGTGGCCCGGGGCTCCGAAGCGGTAGCGGCCACGCATGCCGCGATTGGCCCAGGCATCGGTCCCTGCTGCTACGAAGTGGGAGGGGAGGTTCTCGAGGCTTTCGGCCAACTCGACGACATCGCAGAGGGCCAAATGCTCAATCTGGCTGAGGTCGCCCGTCAACTGCTCCTCGAAGCCGGGGTCGAGCAGGTCTCTTCGGCCGATCTCTGTACGAGCTGCGAAGCGGACCTCTTCTTCTCCCACCGCCGCGACGCCGGCCGCACCGGTCGCCAGGCTGGCCTCGTCTGGCTGGAGCCAGGGGCCTAGACCATGCCCGGCCTCATTCACGGGCTCGACCCCGCTCGAATCGCCGCCAACCTGAGCGCTGTGCGGGAGGCGGTCGGTGAGCGGGTTGAAGTGCTCGCCGCGACCAAGTACGTGCCGCTCGAGGAGATGGGTGCGCTGGCCGAGGCCGGCGTCACCCTGGTCGGCGAGAATCGCCAGCAGGACATGGCCGCCAAGCACGAGCGCTGGGGCGATGCCTTCGAGTGGGACTTCATCGGCAACCTGCAGAGCCGCAAGGTCAAGCTGCTGGTCCCGCTCTGCCGCGTCATTCACTCGGTGGCGACGGACTCCGCCCTCGAGCAGCTGGGGCGCCACGGCACGCCGGGCACCGAGGTACTGGTCGAGGTCAACGTCGCCGGCGAGCAGGGGAAGGGCGGTCTTGCCCCGGATGATCTCGGACGGTTCATCGAACGCTGCCCGGTACGGGTATCCGGCTTGATGACGATGCCGCCATTCAGCCAGGATCCCGAGGCGTCGCGGCCGTATTTTGCCCGCCTGGCCAAGCTGGCGAGCGAGCACGGCTTGGAGCGCCTCTCAATGGGCACCTCGCAGGACTGGCGGGTGGCAGCCGAGGAGGGAGCGACAATCGTCCGGCTGGGAACGACCCTCTACAGCTGAAACCGCTCTGTCAGGTCATAATCCGTAAAGGAATCGGCCGCTGAGAGCCGAAAGACGGGCATACCATGGCTATACGCGATACCTGGCACAGAGCTCTTGTGTACTTCGGCCTTGCCGAAGACCACGACTACGGCCCCGAGTACGACGAGGGGGACGTCGGCTCCGACGATTTCTTCGACAGCGGCGAAGAGTCCAGCCAGGTGAGGCGTCTGCCCACCTCGCGTCGCGCCCGACGCGATGAGATCGATGACATCTTTGCCGACGACGAGCCGATCTCAGCCACTCGGACCCGCGTCCTGCGACCGGTCGGCAACGGCGATTCGGACGTCCAGGTTCACCTGGTCATCCCACGCAACTTCAACGACGCCCAGCAGGTAGCCGACCAGTTCAAGCGCTCGGTGCCGGTGATTCTCAACCTGCAGACGACCGACCATGAGCTGTCCAAGCGAATGATCGACTTCTGCTCCGGGCTCACCTACGCGATGGACGGGGGAATGCAGCGAATCGCGGAGAGGATCTTCCTCCTGACCCCCCGCAACGTCGAGGTCTCGGCCGAGGAGAAGGCCAGATTGCTCGACAAGGGCTTCTTCAACCAGTCCTAGCGGATCTAGCGGGAGGGGTCGGGAGGCCCTCACGCTCAACTTTTTCGGTGGATGAAACCGCTTACACCCACCGAAATTGCCGAAAAAGTACAAGCCGCTTAGAGGGCCTCCGGACCCCTCCCAATTGAGCGGCACTAGGCTGCTCGCATGATCATTGGCTTTGTCGGTTCTGGGAGCATGGGCGCGGCGATGGCTCGGGGGTGGGCCGGCGAGGCGGAGGCAATGCTTTTCACTGACTCGGGGTCTGGCCGTGCGGCCGAGCTGGCCAGGGAAGTTGGGGGCGAGGCGGTCGGGTCGAACTCGGAGTTGGCCGAGCGAGCCGATCTGGTCGTGCTCGCGGTGAAGCCGGCGGCGCTCGACGGGGCCGCGGCGGAACTGGCCGCGACGCGAACGGTGATCTCCCTGCTCGGGGCGACGCCGCTGGAGCGGGTCGCCGCGGTCTTCCCAAGCGCCGAGGTGATCAGGGTGATGCCCAACGTCGCGGTCGAGGTGCGCAAGGGGGTGCTCTGCGTCGCCGGAGAGGAGAACCCGGAGGTTCGTGAGATGCTCGAGCTGCTGGGGCACGTGGTGGAGCTGCCCGACGCCGAGTTCGATGCGGCCACCGCGGTGATGGGCTGCGCGCCGGCCTACCTGGCTCTGGCCGTCGAAGCGCTTGCCGATGCCGGCGCGGAGGCTGGGCTCGACGCGGAGCTGGCCCGCGAGCTGGTCGTCGAGACGACGGCCGGCACGGCGGAGCTGCTGCGCGCCCAGCACCCCACGGACGTGCGCAAGGCGGTCGCCTCGCCCGGGGGCAGCACCGAGGCTGGGCTCGAAGCGCTCGACCGTGAAGGCGCGCGGGCTGCCTTCGAGGCAGCGGTGCGGGCTTCCCTGGAGAGGATGCGCGGGCAATGATCGCCCTGGCGCTGACGCGGAGCGACGTGGCCGACTACGTCAGCGCGCTCTTCCTCGTCTACATGGTCCTGATCTTCCTCAACATCCTGATCTCTTGGATTCCCCGGATGCCTTATGACCCTCGCCTGCGAGCCGTGCTCGACTTCATCACCCAGACGACCAATCCGTATCTCAATTTCTTTAGGCGATTCCTCCCGCCGATTGGGGGCGGGGGCTTCGCGCTCGATCTCAGCCCCATAGTCGGCATCATCGTGCTGGCTGTCCTGCGTGGCTTGATCGTCAGCCTGATCGCCGGGTGAGCGGGCAAGCGACGCGATCCTGGGCCCTGGCCGCCGCGCTCTGCGTGGTTGTCGTCGCGCTTGACCAGGGCGCCAAGGCCTTGGTCGAGGGGCAGATGACGCTGGGCCAGCAGGTCGGCGTGCTGGGGCCGATCGAGCTGACCCTCTCCTACAACTCCGGCGTCGCATTCGGGATAGCGAGCGGTGGGGGAGGGCTGCTGATCGCCTTCACGCTCGTCTCCCTCGCTTTCGTCGTGACCCTGTTTGCTCGCGACCCCACTCGACCCGGGATGTGGGTAGCCGTGGGCCTGCTGGTCGGTGGCGCACTCGGCAACCTGATCGACCGGGTGGTCTCGGGTGAGGTCACCGACTACATCGACATCCTCTCCTGGCCGGCTTTCAACCTGGCCGATGCCGCGATCACCGTCGGGATTGCGATCCTGGCCCTGGTCTATGTCCGCGATGAGTGAGCTTCAGGTGGTCCATCTCGACGAGGCGCTGGCCGTCATCGACAAGCCGGCCGGCCTCGTCGTGCATCCGGCGCCCTCGCACCGGGGGACGACGCTCGTCGATCAGCTGGGAGATCTGCTCGGCGGAGGCGATGACCCCACCCGGCCGGGCATCGTCCATCGACTCGACAAGGACACCAGCGGGCTGATGGTCGTCGCCCGCGACAACGCGACCCTCACCGCGCTGCAGGCCAAGGTCCAGCGGCGTGAGGTCGAGCGCATCTACCTGGCGCTTGCCGGCGGCAAGATCGCCTCTCGCACGGGGACGATCGACGCCCCGATCGGCCGCGCCTCCCGCCAGCGCCACCGGATGGCGGTCTCCGGCGCCGCCTCGCGCCAAGCCCGCACGCACTTCACCGTGCTGGAGCTGCTCACCGCCGACACCTATCTCGAAGCGCGTCTCGAGACCGGCCGCACGCACCAGATCCGCGCCCACTTCGCCGCGATCGACCACCCGCTGGCCGGCGACGCGACCTACGGCGGCAAGGACGCGTATGGGCTCGGCAG
This sequence comes from Solirubrobacterales bacterium, assembly GCA_040901495.1. Classification (GTDB taxonomy): domain Bacteria; phylum Actinomycetota; class Thermoleophilia; order Solirubrobacterales; family 70-9; genus VRUE01. The sequence continues at coordinate 22,341 of JBBDYO010000040.1, read as the reverse complement.
GCAGTTCCTGCACGCCCACCGGCTCTCGTTCGTCCACCCGACGACTGGCAAGGCGATGGAGTTCCGTTCGGAGCTGCCCGCCGACCTAGCCGAAGCGCTGCGCGCCGCCCGCTCCGCCTGAGGCGGCCTCTCCCATACAATCCCGCTGTTCAGAACGCTACCCCCGCCGTACCGCCCCGGATCCTGGCCCGACCATAAGAGTCGGGTCCCGGCTAGGGCGACGGGGCATCACCCCAACTAAGGAGAATCGGCTATGCCAGAGGCAGGCCTCAAAGAGCTGCTGGAGGCTGGAGTTCACTTCGGCCATCAGACGCGTCGCTGGAACCCCAGCATGCGGCGCTACATATTCGGCGAGTTGGACGGGATCCACATCATCGACCTGGTCCAGACCGAGGCGCTGCTCGAGAACGCGCGTCGCTTCGCGGGCGAGCTGTCGAGTGGTGGCGGGACCGTGCTGTTCGTCGGCACCAAGAAGCAAGCGCGTGGCTCGGTGCAGGAGTGGGCCGATCGCTGCCAGATGCCGTACGTGAACCAGCGCTGGCTCGGTGGGCTGCTGACCAACTTCAGCACGATCTCGGCCCGGATCGCCCGTCTTCACGAGCTGACCGGCTGGCAGGAGGAGGGGAAACTCGCCCTGCTGCCGACCAAGGAGCGGATGGGGATGGAGGCCGAACTGGCCAAGCTCGAGTACAACCTGGGCGGCGTACGCAACATGGACCGCCTGCCGGATGCAGTCTTCGTCACCGACCTGAAAACCGAGGAGATCGCGGTGCGGGAGGCCGCTCGCCTGCGGATCCCGATCATCGGCCTGGTCGACACCAACTGCGACCCGACCCCGATCGACTACGTCATCCCGGGCAACGACGACGCGATCCGCTCCTGCGAGCTCGTGATCGGCACCGTCGGCACGGCGATCGAGACGGGAGCCGGCGCGTGGCGGGTTCAGGAGGAGCGGCGCCTCGCCGAGGAGATGGAGCGGCGCAAAAAGGAGGACGAAGAGCGGAAAAAGCGCGAGGAGGAAGAGAAAGCTCGCGTCGAAGCCGAGGAGGCGAAAAAAGCGGCCGAGGCGGCCGCTCAGGCCGCAGGCACACCGCCCGCGGGTCCTCTCGCCGGGCAGGGCGCCCCGTCCTCGCAGGCTCCGGGCGGGTCTTCCCCCCCGAGGCCGCCCGCGGGTGGGACCCCTCCGGCTAGACCGGCACAGCCGGCTGCGCCCAAGCAAGCTGGACCCCCTGCCGACGCTGGGAAAGAGGCGGCTAAATGAGTGTTTCTGCCGCTGATGTGAAGGCGCTGCGGGATCGAACCGGCGCGGCGATGATGGACTGCAAGTCCGCCCTGACGGAGGCCGAGGGGGATGTCGATCGCGCGATCGAGATTCTCCGCGTCAAGGGGCAGGCTTCGGCCGCCAAGCGCGAAGGCAAGGGCACAGAAGAGGGCGTTGTCGCCTCCTATATCCACGCCAACGACAGGGTCGGGGCGATGGTCGAGGTCCAGTGCGAGACCGACTTCGTCGCGCGCAACGAGGACTTCAGGGCCTTTGCCTACGAGGTCGCGTTGCACGTCGCGGCGACCGCGCCGAAGTTCGTCTCCTCCGAGGAGATCCCCGAGGAGGAGAAGGAGGCGGAGCGCCGCGTCTTCCTCGAGAAGGCGCGTGAGGAGGGCAAGCCCGATGACGTCGTCGAGAAAATCGTCGACGGACAGCTCGCCAAGTGGGCGAAGGAAGTCGCGCTGCTCGACCAGTCACATGTCAATGCCGAAAAGCACGACTCGAAGTCGATCGAGGAGCTGCGACAGGAGCTGGCCGCCAAGACCGGCGAGAACGTTCGCATCGCCCGCTTCTCCTACTTTCGCGTCGGCGAGTAAGGCTGACGGGAGAGAGTGGCGAGGATAGGCTCTTCGCGAGCGCTGGCCGTCTAGACATGGGTTCTGAGCCGAAATTCAGCCGCATCCTCCTGAAGCTCTCGGGCGAGGCGCTGATGGGCGAGCTCGACCACAGCACCGACGCGCGCGAGGTCCAGCGGATCGCCCGCCAGGTCGCCGCGATCCGCGCCCAGGGCGTCGAGGTGGCGATCGTGGTCGGCGCCGGCAACATCTACCGGGGCTTGGAGGCCGCCGCCGCCGGGATGGACCGTGCCACCGGCGACTACATGGGAATGCTGGCGACCGTGCTCAACGCGCTGACTCTTCAGGACGCGCTCGAGAGCGCGGGTCAGCACACCCGGGTGATGTCGGCGATCGAAGTCAAGGAGGTCGCCGAGCCCTACATCCGCCGCCGCGCGATGCGCCACCTGGAGAAGGGGCGGGTGGTGATCTTCGCCGCCGGCACCGGCAACCCGTTCTTCACCACCGACACCGCGGCGGCGCTGCGGGCGCTGGAGATCCGCGCCGAAGCGATCCTGATGGCCAAGAACGGCGTCGAGGGCGTCTACGACGCCGACCCGGCCACCCATCCCGAGGCGAAGTTCATCCCGGCGATCACCCACCGGGAAGCGATCGAGCGGGGCCTGAAAGTGATGGACTCGACCGCGCTGTCGCTTTGCATGGACAACGACCTGCCGATCTACGTCTTCAACATGGGAGATGAGAGCAACATAGATAGGATCGTCGTCGGCGAGCAGGTGGGAACGCTGGTTTCCAGCGGCACTCCCGCCACGTGAGGGAGCGAGGGACCCAGTGGAGCTAATCGACGAGTTGCTCAGCGATGCCAAGGACCGGATGCAGAAGTCGGTCGAGTCGAGTCGCGGCGAGCTGGCCACCGTCCGTACCGGCCGCGCCTCGCCGCATCTGCTCGACCGGATCACGGTCGACTACTACGGAACTCAGACGCCGCTGAAGCAGCTCGCGAACGTCGCCACCACGGACGCGCGCTTGCTGACCGTCACCCCCTTCGACAAGTCCGCGATCGAGTCGATCGAGAAGGCAATCGGGGAGTCCGACGTCGGCCTCACCCCGAGCAACGACGGCAACCTGATCCGGCTCCAGGTCCCCGAGCTGACCGAGGAGCGGCGGCGCGAGATGGTCAAGGTCGTGCACGGGGTCGCGGAGGAGGGGCGGGTCGCGATCCGCAACATCAGGCGCGACACGATGCAGGACCTGCGCGAGCTGAAAAAAGAGGGGGAAGCTGGGGAGGACGACGAGCGACGCGCCGAGGCTGCCTTGCAGAAGCAGACCGACGAGGCCATCGCCGAGATCGACGCCTCGCTCAAGGGGAAGGAAGAGGAGATCCTGGAGGTGTGACTGCCGCGGCGCGGTACGTGGCCATCATCACCGACGGCAACGGCAGGTGGGCCGAGAAGCAGGGACTGCCCGTCGTCGAGGGGCATCGGGCCGGAGCTGATGTGGTCAAGGCGAGGCTGCGCGATGCGGCTGAGATGGGCATCGAGGAGCTCACGGTCTTCTCGTTCTCGACCGAGAACTGGTCCCGGCCCACCGCGGAGGTCGGAGGCCTGATGAAGATGTTCGGTGAGCGAATCGACGCAGAGACCCCTGAGCTCCACGAGGAGGGGGTGAGGATGCGCTTCATCGGCCGCCGCGAGGGAGTCGATGCGGAGCTGGTCGAGAAGATGGACTGGGCGGAAGAGACGACGGCGGCGAACGAGCGCATCACCCTCTACGTCGCCTTCAACTACGGCGGCAGGGCGGAGATCGTCGACGCGGCGCGAAGCTTCCAGGGGGGCTCCGAGGCGGAGTTCCGCGATCTCCTCTACGCACCCGAGATGCACGACCCGGACCTCCTGATACGAACCAGCGGCGAGCAGCGCCTCTCCAACTACCTGCTCTGGCAGTGCGCCTACTCGGAGCTGGTCTTTCGCGACGAGCTGTGGCCGGACTTCACGAGAGAGGCCTTCGAGGAGTCCCTGCGCGAGTTCGAGGAGCGCCAGCGCCGTTTCGGAGCGAGGGCCTAGCGATGGAGTCCGGACGCGAGGATCCGCGGGAGGAACGCCGGCGGGACATCGACTTCGACAAGGCGATTGACCTCTTCGAAGGAATCGAGGACGACCCCGCTGAGGAGAAGCGCCCGGAGCCCATGCCTCGGCTCCGCGAGCCCCAGCGGGGCGAGACCGCCAGGCGGATCCTCGTCGCGATCCCCTGGATCGCCTTCACGATCGCGATCACGGTCGTGGGGGGCTTGCCCTTCACGATCGCGATGATCGCGATCGGTGCGCTCTGCCTGCGCGAGTACTTCGTGATGTCGGCGGAGATGCGACCGGTTGCGACCGCCGCCTACGTGGCGGTCACCGCTTTGATCCTGGCTGCCCACTTCGGCACTTCCTTCAATGTGCTGCTCATCCTCGCCGCCTCGTTCCCGGTGCTGTTCTTCTTCGGGGCGGATCGCGGGCACCGCGACGGGATCACGATGTCGATGGGGGTGACCCTGCTGGGGATCGTCTGGATCGGGATTCCGCTGGTCCACGCGGTGCTGCTCCGCGACCTTCCCGACCACGGCGCCGCCCTGTTGGTCAATGTCCTCGTCGGGACCTTCGCCAGCGACACCGGGGCCTACGCGATCGGTCGCATGTTCGGCTCCCACAAGATCGCCCCGAGCCTCTCGCCCAACAAGACCCTGGAGGGCCTGATCGGCGGGTTCGTGATCGGCACCATGGCCTTCTGGTTTGCCGGCCTCTACCAGGACTGGCTCTCGGGGGCAGACGCACTGGTCATAGGCGCGGCGGTTGCCGCGATCGCCCCGGTCGGGGACCTCTTCGAGTCAATGCTCAAGCGCGACCTCGGCAAAAAGGACACCGGCAGGCTGTTCGGCCCCCACGGCGGCCTGCTCGATCGCCTCGACGCCGTCTTCTTCACGGTCGTCGTCGGCTACTACCTCTCGGTCCAGTTCGTCTACTGACGAGTCCGCCTCAGTACATCTAGAGCACGTACAAGAGCGGACTCCTGGGCCCAGGGGCGCCGTCCCTATCCTCTGTCGTCGTGAAGAAGCTGGTGATACTCGGATCGACGGGCTCGATCGGGACGCAGGCGCTTGAGATCGTCGCCTCCTCCAAGGAGCTTCAGGTCGTCGGCCTGGCGGCGGGGTCGAGCTGGGAGCCGCTACTGGAGCAGGCGAAGCAGCACGGCGTGCCCACCGCCGCACTGGGCGACCAGGAGGCTGCCGAGCGAGCGCGCTCGAGCTGGGATGGCCAGATCCTGGAGGGGGAGGAGGGGATTCGCCGGCTGATTGCGGAGTCGGGCGCCGATCTCGTCCTCAACGGGATGGTCGGCGCGGCGGGCCTGGGCCCAACGGTGGTGGCGCTCAGCGAGGGAATCGACGTCGCTCTCGCCAACAAGGAGAGCCTGGTGATCGGCGGCGAGTTGACGATGGCGCTGGCGGAGGCGACCGGAGCGCGACTGCTGCCGGTCGATTCCGAGCACTCGGCCCTTTTCCAGCTGATTGGAGCCGAGCAGCCGGGCACGGTGGAGCGGTTGGTGCTGACTGCTTCCGGGGGGCCCTTCCGCGGCCGAACCGACCTCTCGGCGGTTGGCGTCGAGGACGCTCTCGCGCACCCGACCTGGGAGATGGGCGGGCGGATCACAATCGACTCGGCGACCCTGATGAACAAGGGCTTCGAGGCGATTGAGGCGCATCACCTCTTCGGCGTGCCCTACGACCGGATCGAGGTGGTCGTCCACCCGCAGTCGATCGTCCACTCGCTGATCGACCTCAACGATGGGGCCACGCTCGCCCATCTCGGCTATCCGGACATGAAGGTGCCGATCTCCTACGCGCTTCACTATCCGGAGCGCACTGATGTCGATGTGCCGCGGCTCGACCTGGCCGCAGTAGGCGAGCTCAGCTTCGAGGCGCCCGATCTGGAGACGTTTGCTTGCCTGCGGCTGGCGCTGGAGGCAGGCGCAGCGGGTGGCACTGCCCCCTGCGTGCTCAACGCCGCCGACGAGGTTGCGGTCGCCGCCTTCCTCGACCGTCGCATCCCTTTCACAGGTATCGCCACTGCGATTGAGCGCGTTCTGGAAGAGATGCCCGCCGAGCCGGTTGGCCACTTCGATGATCTATTTGCAACCGATGCCGAGGCGCGACGTCGAGCCGAAGACCAGGTCAGGGGGTTAACACCGGCATGAACTGGCTCTACATCTTCCTCGGCTTCTCCGTACTGATCATCCTTCACGAGGGCGGCCACTACGCTGCCGCCAAGGCGACGGGAATGCGGGTCGAGCGCTTCTTCCTCTTCTTCGGCCCCACGATCTGGTCGTTCAAACGCGGCGAGACCGAGTACGGAGTCAAAGCGATCCCGCTCGGGGGCTACGTGAAGATCACCGGCATGAGCCCGGAGGAGGAGGGCGAGGAGGAGCTGCCTCCGGGGGTCAGAGATCGAGCTTATTACCGCCAGTCCGCCTGGAAGCGAATCGTCGTCATCACCGCTGGCCCGGCAGTCAACATCGCCCTCGCGTTCGTGATCCTCTTCTTCGTCTACCTGCTTGGGGCTCAACAGGTGAACCAGACGATCGGCGAAGTTGGGGCGGGCACTCCGGCGGCAAAGGTGCTTGAAGCGGGAGATCGGATCGTCGCGGTCGATGGCGAGGCCTATCCCGGCCTCGCCAGGGAAGCGCGCCTTGAACGCTTTCGCGACCAGATTGCTTCCCACGAATGCGCGGGCAAGCAGGTCGACGGCTGCAGGGCGGCGACTCCGGTGACGCTGCGGATACGCAGAGACGGCGAGCTCAAAACGGTTTCGGTGCGGCCCGAATACGACGAAACGGCAAAACGCGCGCTGGTCGGCTTCTACTACGGCAGCGAGCCCGCTGACGTCGGCGCGGGCGAAGCGGCCAACAAAGCCGGCGACGCGATGTGGGCGGTCACCTCCGGCACCTTCCACGTCTTCAGCCACCTCTTCGAATCCGAGCAGCGCAAGCAGCTTTCGGGCGTTGTCGGCACCAGCGACATCGCGAACCAGACCATCGATAGGAGCACCACGGAAGCCTTTCTCTTGCTGGCGGTGGTGAGCCTCTCCCTGGGCTTGATCAACCTCCTGCCGATCCTGCCCCTCGATGGCGGGCACATCTTCTGGACCCTGATCGAGAAACTGCGCGGCCGCCGGGTCTCGCTGGCGGTGATGGAGCGCGCCAGCTTCGTCGGCTTCGTATTCGTGATCATGCTCTTCTTCCTGGGGCTGAGCAACGACATCGGCCGCCTCGGCGACGATGGCTTCGACGTCCGCTAGTAGAAAGTGCTGCTCACTCGAATGCTTGCCCGGATACCCTTGACCGATGGCTTCTAAGCGACAGATATTCGTTGGAGGCGTGCCGATCGGTGGTGGTGCGCCGGTCGCCGTGCAGACGATGACCAAGACCGAGACCGCCAACCTGGCGGCGACGATGGAGCAGATCCACAAGGTCGCCGCCGCGGGCGCTGACCTGGTTCGCTGTGCCGTGCCTCGCGAGCAGGACGCGGATGCGCTGAAGACGATCGTCAAGGAATCGCCGATTCCGGTGATCGCCGACATCCACTTCAACCACACCCTGGCGCTGAAAGCGATCGACGCCGGCGCCCACTGCATCCGCCTCAACCCCGGCAACATCGGTGGCCGCGAGAAAGTCGCCGAGGTGGCGGTGAAGGCGAACGCCGCCGAGGTGCCGATGCGGATCGGGGTCAACTCCGGCTCGCTTCCCAAGCACCTGCACGAGCTGGAGCGCGAAGCGCCGGTCGAGGCGCTGGTCGCCGCCGCGGTCGAGTTCACCGAACTGATGGAGAGCCTCGACTTCGAGAACTTCAAGGTCTCGATCAAGTCGACCAACGTCCCGAACACGATTGCCGCCAACCGCCTGCTGTCAGAGAAGGTTCCCTATCCGCTTCACCTCGGCATCACCGAGGCGGGGACGAAATGGGCGGGCTCGCTGAAATCGGCGGTCGGGCTCGGGACTCTGCTCGCCGACGGCGTCGGCGACACGATCCGGATCAGCCTCTCGACCTTCCACGCCGAGGAAGAGGTCAAAGTGGCCTGGGAGATCCTCAAGGCCCTGCAGCTGCGCGAGCGCGGCCCGGTGCTGATCGCCTGTCCGACCTGCGGGCGCCTCCAGTTCGACATGGACTCGGTCGTGGCCGAGATCGAGCAGCGGCTCGAAAGCTATGCCGAGCCGGTCGAGGTCGCGGTGTTGGGCTGCGCCGTGAACGGGATCGGCGAGGCCAGCCACGCCGACTTCGGCATCGCCGGCGCCAAGAACGAGGGACTGATCTTCGCCCACGGCAAGCCGCTGCGGAAGGTCCCCCAGGAGACCCTGGTGGACACCCTGTTCGAAGAGATCGACAAGTCCCTGGACCGCGGCAAGGTCGAGGTAGACGAGGCGGAGGCTCAAGAGGGCGCCGCCTGGTTGGCAAAAATCGAGGAGGAAAACGCCGGCGAACTGACGCCGGAGAAGATCGCCTTGATGGAGAAGGAAGCCGCCGCAAAAGGGGAGTCCGACCGGGTACTGCTCGACGAGGAGGCGTCTCCCACCACGGGTCGCCGATTCACCAGGGCCTAACCCAACCAGGGCCTGCGGCTGTGAGATAGTCGGGACGGGAAATCTCCGAGGAGGATTAGATGGCTGTCGAGACTTCAGGCACGAGAACGACGAGACCGCCGGGGCTCGAGGCGGAGACGCTGGCGGAGGCCTTCCAGGTCACGGCTGCCGCAAACGCTGACCGCACGGCGTTGCGCACCAAGGACGACGAGGTCAGCGTCACTTGGGGCGAGTACTCCGACCGAGTCCGGCGCGTGGCCGCTGGATTGGCCGCGCTCGGAGTCGCCCGGGGGGACACGGTCGGGCTGATGCTCATCAACCGCCCGGAGTTCCATTTCGCCGACACGGCCGTGATCCATCTCGGCGCTACGCCGTTCTCGGTCTACAACACCTCGACGCCCGAACAGGCTGCCTATGTGATCGGGGACGCCGCGTGCCGGGTGATGGTCACCGAGCAGGCCTTCCTCGACACCGTGCTCGAGGCGCGTGACACCTTGGACACCCTCACCCATGTCGTCGTCGTGGATGGCGAGCCGCGGGGCGGGGCGATCACGCTCGACGAGCTCGAGCGGGGCGGGAGCGAGGACTTTGACCTCGAGGCAGCCTGGCGCGCTGTGGGGCCCGACGACATCCTCACCTTGATCTACACCTCCGGCACCACCGGTCCGCCAAAGGGGGTGGAATTGACGCATCGCAGCATGGTCGCCGCGATGCGCAGCTACGACGAGTTGATCCGGCTCCCGGCCGACGGGAGCGTCATCTCCTGGCTGCCGATGGCCCACATCGCCGAGCGGAATGCCAGCCACTACCTGCCGATAGTGATGGGACTGACAGCCACATGCTGTCCGGACCCCCGACAGCTCGTTGCCTATCTGCCCGAAGTCCGTCCCAGCTGGTTCTTCGCCGTGCCCCGCATCTGGGAGAAGCTGAAGGCGGCGATGGAGGTCGGCTTCGAGGCCGAGGAGGACGAGAATCGCAAGCAGGCGATTGCCTGGGCAATCGACGTCGGCAAGCGCAAGGTCAAGGCCGAGCAGGACGGAGAAGAGCCATCGGCTGAACTGGCCGAGGAATACGGCAAGGCGGACGAGCTTGTCCTTTCGAAGATCCGCGAGCGGATTGGGCTCGACCAACTCGTGGCGGTCAACGTCGGCGCGGCGCCCACGCCCCCTGAGGTAATCGAGTTCTTCCATGCCATCGGCATCCCGTTGGCGGAGCTGTGGGGGATGTCTGAGACCTGCGCGGCAGGAACCTGCAACCCGATCGAGCGGATCAAGATCGGCACCGTTGGCCCTCCGGCACCGGGTATCGAGCTGAAGCTCGCCGATGACGGCGAGGTGCTCCTCAAGAGCGCGACGGTGATGGCCGGCTACCGCAATCAGCCGGAGCTGACCGCCGAGGCGATCGATGCCGACGGCTGGCTCCATACCGGCGACGTGGGGGAGCTCGACGAGGACGGGTACCTGCGGCTGATCGACCGCAAGAAGGAGCTGATCATCAACGCGGCCGGCAAAAACATGTCGCCGGCGAACATCGAGGCGAAGATCAAGGCCGCGAGCCCGTTGATCGGCCAGGCGTGTGCGATCGGCGACGGCCGCCCCTTCAACGTGGCGCTGATCGTCCTCGACCCCGACGCTGCGCCCGTCTTCGCCCAGCAGCACGGGATCGAGAACGCTTCGCTGGAAAGCCTCGCCGCCGAGCCCGCGGTGCTCGACGAGATCACCGGCGGTGTGGAGCGGGGCAACTCGAAGCTCGCCCGGGTCGAGCAGATCAAGCGGTTCAAGCTACTGCCGACGGAGTGGCTGCCGGGCGGCGACGAGCTAACGCCAACAATGAAGCTAAAACGGAAGCCGATCGCCGCCAAATATGCCGATGAAATTGAGGCTCTTTACTCGGAGTAACCCACTCGGCTTGGAGAGGGGTTGGGTGTCCCTCCCGCGCGCGGCGTCCTGTTTTTCGCCCACCACTTAACTAATGCCAGCATGCGTAGCTGGCGAAAAACCCAGCAAGCGGGAGGGACACCCAACCCCTCCCGTCAATGCGGGTAGGTTTCTCCGCGTGACGAGGCTTAGTCAAACCTTCCTGCCGACGCTTAAGGAGGCGCCTTCGGATGCTGAGGCGGTTTCGCACAAGCTGATGGTGCGGGCGGGGTTGATTCGGCAGCTGGGGGCAGGGCTCTGGACGTACCTGCCCGCCGGTTGGCGGGCGATGCGGAAGGTTGAAGCGATCCTGCGAGAGGAGATGGAGTCGATCGACTGTCAGGAGATGCTGATGCCGGTCCTGCAGCCGGCCGAGCCGTGGCAGACGACCGGCCGCTACGGGATCGACGAGTTGTTCAAGCTCGAGGACCGCAAGGGCGCCCCGATGGTGCTCGCGATGACCCACGAGGAGTGCCTCACCTACCACGTCGCCCGCGATGTGCGCTCCTACCGCGACCTGCCGCTGATGCTCTACCACCTGCAGACCAAGGAGCGCGACGAGCCGCGGCCGCGGGCAGGGGTGCTGCGGACCCGCGAGTTCACGATGAAGGACGCCTATTCCTTTGACCGCGACGAGGAGGGCCTGGCGCACTCCTATGAGCTCCAGAGTGAGGCTTACGCGCGGATCTTCGACCGCTGTGGGCTGCGCTGGTACCGGGTCGAGTCCGACGTCGGGATGATGGGCGGCTCCGGCGCCCACGAGTACATGGCGCCGTGCCCCGCCGGCGAGAACGAGGTCGCGCTCGCTCCCGGGTACGCGGCGAACGTCGAGGTCGCCTCGGCCGAGCCGCAGCCGGTCGAGCTGCCGTCCGCGCTCGACGCCCCCGATGAGGTTTCGACCCCTGGCCTCACCAAGGTCGAGGATGTCAGTGGGCACCTCGGCCTGCCCGCGGGCGCCTTCATCAAGACCCTGCCGATCATCGTCGAGGGTCGCGGGATGGTCCTCGTCCTACTCCGCGGTGACCACCGGCTGAACGAGATCAAGCTCCGCAACGGGATGAACACAGACTTCCGCCAGGCGAGTGCCGAGGAGATCGAGGCTCAGCTCGGGCCGGTCGGCTACCTCGGCCCGGCGGAGAGCGACCTGCCGATCATCAAGGACGCCGCGCTGACCGGCAACTCCTACGTCTCCGGCGCCAACAAGCCGGATACCCACCTGCGCGGCATCGATCCGACGCGCGACTTCGAGTCCTACGAGATGGACATCCGCACGGTGGAGGCGGGGGACAGGGCGCCCGGCGGCGGCACGATCGAGATCGAGGCTGCAATCGAGATCGGCAACATCTTCAAGCTCGGCACCCGCTACTCGGAGCCGCTCGGAGCAACCTACCTCGACGAGAACGGCAAAGAGCACCCGATCGTCATGGGGAGCTACGGCATCGGCCCCGCCCGGATCGTCGCAGCGGCAATCGAGCAGGGCGCCGACGAGAACGGCATCGTCTGGCCCGGCCCAATTGCGCCCTGGCAGGTCCACCTCGTCTCCCTAGCCAAGGCCGAGGAGCCCGAGCGCGAGGCCGCCGACCGGCTCTACCAAGGCCTGCGTGACGGCGGGACCGAGGTTCTCTACGACGATCGCGACGCCGGCCCGGGGGAGAAGCTGACCGATGCCGAGCTGCTCGGCTGCCCGCTGCGAGTCGTCGTCGGGCGCCGGGGGCTCGCCGATGGAATCGTGGAGGCGAGTGAGCGGGCAAGTGGCGCCGAGCACAGGTTGCCGGTGGAGGAGGCGGTCCAACGCGTCGCCGAGCTCCTCTCGGGCGCCGATGACTGACGTCGACCCATTCGGTCGCGGCCGGCTGCGGCGGCTCTTCGGGCTCGATCGCAGTGGGGCGCCACCGCCCGAGACGCGGGAGGGGGCGCCACTCAACCCGTGGACCCTGCCCAACCTGGTCGGCTATGTGCGCCTCGCGGCGCTGCCGCTCTTCCTCTATCTCGCCTTTGAATCGGGGGACGGCCGCAGTGTCGCCGCCGCGACCGTCTTCTGGCTGATCTCCGCCGGCGATTACCTCGACGGCTTCCTCGCCCGGGTCACCGGGCAGTACAGCCGGCTCGGAACCCTGCTCGACCCGCTCGTCGACCGCCTAACGATCCTCTGCGGGGCGGTCGTCTGCTGGCATTTCGAGCTGCTGCCCCGCTGGGCCCTTGCGCTGCTCGCCGCCCGCGAGCTGGTGATGCTTTTCCTCGCGCAGTATGGGCTCCGCCACGGGGTCGAGCTCTCCGTCAACTGGCCCGGCCGGATCTCGGTCTTCCCGATCATGGGCGGGATCTTCCTCGCGCTGCTCGTGCCGGGCTGGGTTGCGGGGGCGCTGCTGATATTTGGCCTGGCCCTGGCCATCGTCGCGACCATTGGGTACGCGCGTGAGGGGCTGCGGGTGGCGCGTGACAGCCGGGCGCAAGTCGAGTCCCAAGGGTCATAACCTTCAACCTAGAGTTGAACCTTTGGCTCAGCGACCTATAATCGAGCCCCGAGGCCGATAGAGGCCAAAGATTTCTATCAAGGAGTGAGATGGAGGACACCTTTCCCGATCTCGGTTCGCTCAGCGACGTAGAGCTGAAAGACCTGATCGACAAGCTGACGGAGGAGGAGAACGAGATCTCCTATAAGCGGCGCGTCCTGCACGGCAAGATCGACATCCTTCGCGCCGAGCTGGTCACCCGCTTGCGCCAGAAGCGCGAAAGCGGCGAGTCAGTGATTTCCGGTGATGACGTGGCTCAGCTGACCGAAATCCTGGCGGGCAAAGCGCAGACGCCGCCGGAGGACGAGCCGGCCGCCTGAGCCGGGAGGACCGAGATGGCTGTGCACTGTCCCGAGTGCGGGTTCGTGAACCCCGAGGGCGCCAACTACTGCCAGAAGTGCGGTGCGTACTTGGGAGGCCCGGCGGAGGGCGGCGAGGAGCCGACCACGATGACCTACACCGTCGATGACACCGGCGAGATGCAGCCGATAGACATCGACCAGGTGCTCGAGCGCAGCGGCGCAGCGCTGGTGATCCGCGCCGGGGGAGGACGCGCCGGGGAGAGCTTCACGATCGCCGAGGACCGGGTCAGCATCGGTCGCAGCCCCGACGCGGGAGTCTTTCTCGACGACGTCACGGTCTCGCGAAACCACGCCCTGCTGGTGCGCCGCAAGGACGGTCTCTACCTAGATGACCTCGGCTCGCTCAACGGCACCTACGTCAACCGCCGCCGGATCGAGTCGCACCGCCTCGCCGACGGGGACGAGATCCAAGTCGGCAAGTACAAGCTCAGCTACCTGGAGAAGTAGAGATGGCCATTTCCGAACAGTCGATGCGCCCCCGTGACTCGGCAAGCCGGCCGCGCAAGGCGCTGACTATCGGCGCCGTCTGCAAAATCCTTCAGGGCGAATTCGACGACGTCTCGATCTCCAAGATCCGCTACCTCGAGGACCAGAAGCTGCTCAGCCCGCGCCGCACCGCGGGGGGCTACCGCCTCTACAGCCAGGCCGACGTCGAACGACTGAGGACGATCCTGCGCCTGCAACGCGACGAGTTCCTGCCGCTGCGCGTGATTCGCCAGGAGCTGGCGGCCGGTGGCGACATCGACCTGGGCAGCGGTGCCGGCCCCGACCGCCGGCCCAGTGGCGGCGGGGTCCGCCGCGCCATCCTGGTCAACACCTCGAGCGCCTACCTGAGCGTTGATGAGGTGATCGAGGAAACGGGCGCGCGCGCCGAGCTGATCGCCGAGCTGGAGAACTTCGGGGTCGTCCAACCCGACAAGCGCGACGGGAAGACCGTCTACGACGAGACCGACCGCGAAATCGTTCGCTCGGCGAATGAACTCGCGCGCTTTGGCGTCGGGGCCCGCAACCTGCGGATCTTCCGCTCCTCGGCCGATCGCGAGGCGAACCTGCTCGAAACGCTGCTTGGGCCTTCGCTGCGTTCGCGCAACCCGGAGCGCCGCAAGGAGGCCCTGGAGAGCCTAGAGAACATGGCGGCGACCGTCAGCCACCTGAAGCACCTGCTCTTGGTCAGGGACCTGCGCCGGATGGCCGGGGACTGACGGCATTCTCAAGTGGCACGGGTAGCTCGCCGCCGTCACATCTCCGCCGCGCCAGAGGAGGTCTGGGCGTTGATCGCCGACCCCTACAGCTTGCCGCGCTGGTGGCCGCGAACGACGCGGGTCGAGTCCGTGGACATCGCCGAGGACGACGCGAGCAGCCGGTGGACGAAGGTGCTCGAGACGGGGGAGGGGCGTGGGGTGCGTGCCGACTACCGCCGTCTCGATCGCACCGAGGGCGAGCTGTACGCCTGGAAACAAGAGGTGGCAGGGACGCCCTTCGAACGCCACCTGAGCCGATCGGCGGTTGAGATTCGCCTCCGAGCGGGGGGCGGCGGGGGGACCGAGGTGGCGATCGCCTCCGAGCAGACGTTGCGTGGCTTGTCGCGACTTGGCTCACTGATGATGCGCCGCGGCCAGGGAGCGATCCTCGACGAAGCGCTCGACGGGCTCGAGCGGACTCTCGCCGGGGGTGGGCAGTGAGGCGGTTGGGCGACTTACTCTCGGTATGCGAGAGGAAAGCGCCCAGCGGACGCTCCGTGGACCCGGACGATCTCCGATGAGCGCGCCGCGGCGAGACTCTAGGTGGTGGGGTTGGGGCGATCCTTCGATCGCACCGGAGCTGGACGGGCCCGCGGTCGCGACGCTGGAAGACCGCGTCGGCCAGCTCGAGCCGACACCCTGCGAAGTATCGCTTGCCGACTTTGAGCTGCCTTCCCCGGAGCCGCTTCCACAGCCGGTCATCGATGCGGTTGGCGCCGACGGGGTCTTCACCTCGACCGAGGACCGGGTCCGCCACGCAACCGGATGCGGGTACGTGGACCTAGCGCGGCTGCGCAGCGGCAAGCTCGAGCAGGCGCCCGACGCGATCCTCCTGCCCGCGGACGCCGCGGCCGTGGGGCGTGTGCTGGAGGCCTGTGCCAAGGAGGGCGTCGCTGTCGTGCCCTACGGCGGCGGGACGAGTGTGGTCGGTGGAGTCGCGCCGCTGCGCGGGGAGCACTCGCGGCTTGTCAGCCTCGATCTCTCCTGCCTGCGAGGCGTCGAGGTGGACCATCGCTCCCTGACCGCACGTCTCGGCGCCGGCCTGCGCGGCCCAGAGGCGGAAGCCGCGCTCTCCGGGCAAGGGCTGACCCTTGGCCACTTCCCACAGTCTTTTGAGTACGCCACGATCGGCGGCTTCGCCGCAACGCGCTCGGCCGGCCAGGCCTCAAGCGGCTACGGCCGCTTCGACGATCTGATCAGCGCCATTCGGCTGCTCGCCCCGGCCGGTGAGCTGCGCACCCTCGACACGCCGCACACGGCCGCCGGGCCCTCTTTGCGCGAGCTGGTCGTCGGCTCTGAGGGCGTGCTCGGGGTGATCCCGGAGGTGACCGTCCGGGTCCGTCCAGCTCCAAGCGTTCGGCGCTATGAGGGGTGGATCGCCGAGAGCTTCGAGGCGGGCGGTGAGATCGTCCGGGCGCTGGCGCAGAGCCCCGGCCTGCCCGCCGTGATGCGCGTGTCCGACGAGGAGGAGACCCGGGTCTCGCTCGCCCTGTCCGGGCCGCGCGGCCTCACCGGGACGCTTTTCGGCGGCTACCTCGGGCTGCGCCGCAAGCGCGGTGGCTGCCTGCTGGTGGTCGGCCTGGAGGGCGATGAGGGGTCCGTTGCCCGGCAACGGGCTCTGGTGGTGCGAGCGTTGCGGCGCGGCGGCGCGGCGTACCTGGGACAGAGCGCAGGGAGCTCGTGGGAGCACGGGCGCTTCCAGGGCCCGTACCTGCGCGACACGCTGATGAGCATGGGAGCCCTGGTCGAGACCCTCGAGACCTCCCATACCTGGGCCCAACTGGACAACCTGCGTGAGGCGGTCGGGACCGCTATCGAAGGATCGCTGGCTGAGCAAGGCACGCCCGGCCTGGTCTTCTGTCACCTCTCACATGCCTACGCCGACGGAGCTTCGCTCTACTTCACCTTCATCGCCCGTGCCCGGCAGGGCGAGGAAGTCGAGCAGTGGCGGACAGTCAAGCGGGCGGCATCTGAAGCGATCGTCGCCGCGGGGGGCACGATCACGCACCACCACGCGGTTGGCCGCGACCATGCGCCCTACATGGAGGCCGAGGTCGGCGACACCGGGGTTGAGGTGCTGCGAGCCGTTAAGGAGCGGCTCGATCCAGCCGGGATCATGAACCCCGGCAAGCTGATCCCTTCGGGCTAGCCGCCCTGGACTTCGCCCCCGTTGGCCAGGGGTCCGACGATCTCCCCGCGCAGGACGCTGGTGCCGGTGTAGCGAGGGAGTCGTTTCCCTTTTTCCGCCGCTGCGACCTCAGCTTCGTAGGCCGCATCCGCGGTCAATGAGATGTCGATCTGGTTGAAAGCGCCGGCCGCGATGTACTGGAGAAGTTCGAGCGGGACCGGTAGCTGGGCGACGAGGATGCCATTCTCGCCGACTTTTTCGACCGCGCCCGCTCTCAGCGCCAGTTTTGGCGATTTGTAGAGCCAGATCGTGTAGGTCGCATCGTCAGGCGACGGCTCAAGGCCTTTGGCTTCGACCTGGAGCAGTGGTTCTTTGCCGGCACGGCCGAGCACAGCTAGACCGGAGGCATCGCCCCCGTCGGGGGGTGAGAGAATCGCTCCGGTGACGCGTTTGTTGCCGAAAGGCGACTCGCCGTCGTT
Organism: Solirubrobacterales bacterium; assembly: GCA_040901495.1. Taxonomy (GTDB): domain Bacteria; phylum Actinomycetota; class Thermoleophilia; order Solirubrobacterales; family 70-9; genus VRUE01. Next base: position 5,254 of record JBBDYO010000040.1, on the reverse strand, counting down.
GGAAACTGTCGAGCCTGAGTCGTTCGTGCCCGTCGCGGCCGCGTCACTGGAGGAGCCCTCATCTCCCGAGCCTCCGGTGACGAGCAGAAGCACGACCAAGAGCACTGTGGCAGCGGCTCCCGCCAGGATTCCGAGGCGAGCGCCCTGGCTCGTCGGCAATTTCAGCGTCGGCCTTTGGCGAGGCGCACGAGAGGACCTTGCCCGTGGGGCCGGCTTGCCGTCGATCTTTGCTTTCTGGGGCTTCGGTACGTCATCGGAAGCCGGGGGTGGGGGCGGTGGAGTGGGTTTGGGCGGCGGCGGCTTCGGTGACTGGGGCGGTTGCTTGGGCGGCTCAGGGGGCTTGGGGGCAGAGCCGGGGTCGTCCAGTCCCTCCAGCGCCTCTTTCACCTTGGCGCGAACCTCGTCGACGCTCAGGCCCATCAGAGCGGCAATGTCCTCGTAGCCTTCTTCCCGCTGCGCCAGCAGCCGGAGCATCGCTCTCTGGTCATCGCTCAGTGCCACGGGTTGGACAGCCTACGGCAGCGGCGCTCCGGATAGGGTCCGGCCAAATGGCTGAGGACCCCCGCGGACTGCACTCCCACTTCGACGCCCTGCTCGGCACAGAGTGGATCGACGACGACCCCGATCACGCGCAGGTGAAGGTGGAGATGCGCGACCAGCTGCGACAGCCGGTGGGCCTTCTGCACGGCGGGGTGATGTCGACCCTGGTCGAGAGCATCTGCTCCCGGGCGACTGCGCTGGCGGTCCTCGACGACGGGATGATGGTGATGGGCCAGTCGATCTCGGTCAGCTTCCTGCGCCCGATCACCGAGGGCTCAGCCCTGGTCCATGCCCGGGCACGGCACCGTGGCCGCACCACCTGGGTCTGGGAGGCCGAGGTCAAAGACGGGGAGGACAGGCTCTGCGCCCTCGCCCAGATGACGATCGCCGTTAGGCCGATGCAGGCGGCAAGCTAGCCGCCAAAGCGGTTGGTGATCGGTAGGCGGCGGTCTCGCCCAAACGCCCTGGGCGTGATCCTGATCCCAGGCGCCGCCTGGCGGCGCTTGTACTCGGAGCGGTCGACCATCTGGATCACCTGGTCGACGACGTCCGGGGGCAGCCCGGCCGCGATCAGCTCCTCGCGCCCCTCGTCGCGCTCCACGTAGCCCTCCAGAATCCGGTCGAGGACCTCGTAGGGAGGGAGGGAGTCGGTGTCGCGCTGGTCGGGGCGCAACTCCGCGGAGGGAGCTCGCTCCAACACGCTGGCGGGGATGAGCTCGCGCTCGGCCTCCTCGTTGCGATGGCGGACCAGCTCGTAGACGAGTGTCTTCGGCACATCCTTGATCGCGGCGAAGCCACCGGCCATGTCCCCGTAGAGGGTCGCGTAGCCCACCGACATCTCGCTCTTGTTGCCGGTCGTCAGGACCAGCCAGCCGTGTTTGTTGGAGAGCGCCATCATCAGGTTGCCCCGGATCCGCGCCTGGAGGTTCTCCGCGGCGAGGTCGGGCTCGGAGGGGCGAGTCGGGTCGCGGGGGAGGGGCTCGGGCCCGTCGCAGTCGCCCACACCGAAGGACTCCGCCAGCACTCCCTCGTAGGCCGACATCGTCGAGCCGATGGGGATCTCGAGAGCCTCGATGCCGAGGTTGCCCGCAATCTCCCGCGCGTCCTCCTGGGTCTCCGCACTCGAGTAGGGCGAGGGCATGACCACGCAGGTGACCCGCTCGGGGCCCAGTGCGTCCACAGCCAGCAGCGCCACCAGGGCCGAGTCGATCCCCCCGGAGAGCGCTACGCCGACGTGGCGAAACCCGTTCTTGCACACGTAGTCGCGGAGCCCGAGGACGAGGGCGGTGTAGATCTCCGCAAGGTCTGACAGGGGCTCCGCCAGAGGGCCGGGGGAGGGGCTCGGGACCTCGCAGACCAGTAGCTCCTCCTCGAACTGCGCCGCGCGGGCGATCACCTGCCCGCTTGGGTCGACCACCAGGCTGTGGCCGTCGAAGACGAGCTCGTCCTGCCCGCCGACCAGGTTGCAAAAAGCGAAGTGGGCGTTGTAGGCGCGGGCTCGCTCGGCGAACATCTCCTCCCGCTCCCGCCCCTTGCCGCGGTGGTAGGGGGACCCGGATGGATTGGCGATCAGCATGGCTCCCTCGGCAGCCTCCGTCGAAGCCGGTGGGCCCTCAACCCAGACGTCCTCGCAGACCGTCAGCCCGATCAGGGCGCCGGCGACCTCGATGCTCTTCGGCTCGGACCCCGGCACGAAGTAGCGCTGCTCGTCGAAGACGGCGTAGTTGGGGAGCCGGTTCTTGCGATACGTCCCTTGCACGGCGCCCTCTGAGAGGACGGCAAGCGAATTGTGGGCGTGGCGGGAGTCGTCCCCCGCCGCTGCTGGCTCGGCGAACCCGACCAATACCGTCGCCTTGCCAACACCCTTCGCCAGCTCCTCGACCGCCCGCTTGTTCGCCTCGACGAAGTGCCGCTTGAGGTAGAGGTCCTCGGCCGGGTAGCCGGGGATGCAGAGCTCGGGAAAGATCGTCAGGTCAGCTCCGGCGGCTTCGGCCCGGTCAATCCACTCGGCGATCTTGCTCGCGTTGCCGTCGATGTCGCCGACGGTCGGGTCGATCTGGGCCAGCGCGATGCGCAACTACTTGACCGGCACCGCGCCGTCGCCGGCATTGACACGGGTGGGGCGGCTCTTCTTCTCGCGCGCCTTGGGCACCGTGTCAACCGCTTCCTTGAGTGCGCCCTCGAGGTCGAGGGCGAAGCTCTGAAGGTCGGCCATCGCGTCGTAGTCGCCGACAAGGCCGAAATCGACCTTCCCGTCGTAGGACATGATCCCGACGCAGAGCGCCTGGCGGCGCGCCAGCGGCACCATCGGGAAGATCGACTCCATCTTCCGGCCCAGGAGGTAGAGCGGGAACTGCGGCCCGGGGACGTTGGTGACGACGAGGTTGAAGAAGCGCTGGGCGGGCTGGAGGCGCGCCGCCTGGGAGGCAATCGTCGTCGGGGCGAAGTCAGTCAGTTTGGTCAGGATCTCCGCGCCGACCGCCTGTCCGGAGCCCTTGAGGTCTCCCATCGTCTCGGTCACCAGGCGCAGCCGTTCCACCGGGTCTTCGCACCAGACCGGCAGCGGCGCCATCATCGCCGAGATCCGGTTGCCGAGCGCGCCGTGCTCCTCCTCGGCGCGGACGCTGACCGGGACCATCGCCCGCATCTCCAGGCCCTCGGTGTCGTGGCCCCTGGCGCGCAGGTAGTTGCCGAGCGCTCCGGTGACAGTCGAGAGGACGACGTCGTTGACGGTGCCCCCGTGTTTGTTCTTGACGCGCTTCAGGTCGTCGAGGTCAGATTGGACGAAGGCGAGGCGCCGGTGCGGGCCGATCTCAACGTTGAAGGGAGTGCTCGGGGCCGCCATCCCGGCCTCGAGCAGCTTGCCGGTGGCACCGAGCCCGCGCAGGACCTGGCGCGGCCCGCGCAGGGCAGCCCGTATTCCCCGGACGATCTCCCGTGGGCTGGTCGTCCGCTCATGCAACGAGTCGCGGAGCAGGTCCAGGTCGGTGGGCTCCGGCCGGGGCGTCCACTTCGGGGGGCGGATCGGTGGGGAGGCGGGGTCCTCCTCGAGGTCGAAGAGGACCGTGGTGATGTCGACGCCGGAGACGCCGTCGACCAGGGCGTGGTGGCTCTTGCCGACTATGGAGAAGCGATCGCCGTCGAGGCCCTCCACCAGCCAGAGCTCCCAGAGTGGCTTACTGCGATCGAGCTGCTGGGAGAAGATCCGCGATGCGAGGTTGCGCAGCTGCTCATCGGAGCCCGGCGCGGGAAGCGCGGTCTGCCGGACGTGGTAGTCGAGGTTGAGGTGAGGGTCGTCGACCCAGACCGGCCGCCCTTGGCCGAACGGCACGAAGCGCAGCTTCTGGCGGAAGCGGGGCACCAGGTGCAGCCGCGACTCGATGTGGTCGCGGAACTCCTCATGGCTCGGCGCGGCGCCCTCAAAGACGATGGTCGAGGCGACATGCATGTGCGCCCCGGCGCGCTCCATATGGAGGAATGAGGAGTCGAGTCCAGTTAGCCGATCGCCATTCACCGCCCCATCTTCGCACGTCAGCCCGGCAAAGCGAGCTGCATCTGCCCCGGTTCGGGCTGCTCGGACTCGGAGCCCTGCTCGCTCGAAAACGACGCCACCCGGACGCCGAGGAGGCGCACTGGGCGGGGTGGGGCATAGGCGCGCAGCAGCTCCAGCGCGGTGGACGTGACCACAGCCGGGTCGTTGGTCGGCTCCTCAACCGTGTGGGCGCGAGTGACGTTGGTCCAGTCGTCGAGCCGAACCTTGATCCCGATCGTCCGGCCCTCGAGGTCTCGCGACCGGAGGCGCCGGCAGAGCTCCTCCGCCAGCGAGACGAGGTGGGAGGCCAGTTGCTCGTGGTCGGCGACATCGACGTCGAAGGTGATCTCGGCCGACTGCGACTTGGTCTCCCGGACAACCGATATCGGAGTGTCGTCTTCGAAATTCGCGCGGGCCTGAAGCCAACCGCCCATGCGAGGGCCAAAAGCACGCTCAAGGGCAGCAGTGTCGTGGGCGCGCAGCTCGGCCAGGCTGTTCACACCCATCTCCTGGAGCTTGATCACCGTCTTCGGCCCGATCCCGGGCACGAGGCCGGGGGAGTCGGCCGCGAAACGCTCCAGCGCCTCATGGCGCGAGAGGACGACGAGCCCGGCTGGCTTTCCCAGCTCGCTGGTGATCTTGGCGAGGAGCCGGTTCTCGGAGATGCCGACCGAGCAGGTGAGCCCCGACTCACCCTGGATCTCCGCCGCGATCTGGCGCATCGTCGCCTTCGGAGAGAAGAGCCCGGTCAGGTCTACGTAGGCCTCGTCGAGGCCGACGACCTCGACCGTCTCCGCATTGCGGCGCAGGATCGACATCACCTGTTTGGAGGCTTCGCGGTAGGCGGTGAAGTCCGGTGGCAGGTAAACCGCATCGGGGAGGCGGCGGCGCGCGATCGCGGCCGGCATCGCCGAGTGGATCCCCGCCAGCTTCCGAGCCTCATAGCTCGCGGTGGTCACCACAGCCCGCGGCCCCGACCCGCAGACCACCACCGGCTTCCCCTTCAACTCCGGCCGCCGCCGCAACTCAACCGACGCATAGAACGCGTCCATATCGAGATGAGCAACGCAGCGAAGCCAATCCTTCACGACAGAAGCTTAGGTCTCGGGTCGGCGGCACTAGAGTCGGCTCACTGTCATCGTCGGCCCACGGTCGGCGGCTAGCGTCCGACCGGGCCGGTTG
>JBBDYO010000039.1:0-28385 GCA_040901495.1 Solirubrobacterales bacterium | reverse complement strand
GCGACGCTGAAGCTCTGGGCGCCGGACTACGACGGCGGCAACAAGGCCTGGATCGTCTTCGGCGACACCGGAGAAGAAGCAATCGTCGGTGGCTCCCAAGTCGTCAAATCCTGAATCCGGGGGGTGCCCCAAGATTGACATTGACATACATGGTCAATATCAGGCACCCCCTCACGATCAGGCACCCCCAACACGACGAAGCCCCGCCGGAGCGGGGCTTCGTCTGCCAGGGAGGGCGGCGTCGAGATGGGCCTCGACGAGTGAGGTGGCCGTGACGGCCGTGGGGAGCTAGCGGATGACCGCCTCCATCAGGAGCCAGCAGCCATCGGTGTCGGTGGCCGGGGCAAAGGGATTGCCCAGGGCCAGGGGCGGCTGGTAGATCAGGGTGTTGGGGCCGCCAGATGAGCAGCGAACCATCGAGGTGTAGTTGCCTCGCAGGGCGAGCTGCTGACCCTTCTGGACCGGGATGTTGACCTTGAAGGTCTCGACCCTGTAGTTGCTGCTGTCCCAGTTAGCGTCGCTCTGGCCCGTGTAGGTGAGCTTGGGACCGTTGGCGACGACCTTGGCCTCGTGCGTGCCGTTCTGGGTCGACTGCTTCACCTTGGCGATCTGGAGCCGGAAGCTGCCCGGCCCACCGGCGATCACCCGGATCCGCTTGATCGTGCCCGTCTTCGGAGCGAGGTGGCCACCGTCGGGCCGGCCGTAGGCTTCGTTCTGGATCATCGTGCAGGGCGCGCCGGGGCTTTCCTGGCTGCAGGGATGAGCCGGGAGCGAGTTGGACGGCTGCACGGTTGGGTTCAACTCGGCGCCGAACTTGACCGGAGAGGCGGCGATGCCGGCGGCCGGGGCGACCATCAGGGCGAGGCTTGCCACGACGGCAACGAGGCCGGTTCGGCGGGCAATCTTGTGGGCGGTGCTGGTGCGGTTCATTGGAATCTCCTTTGATTTGGGTGGGTGACTCGGTGTAGGACCAGCTTCGCCCGGCGCGGCGCTTCCTCCCAGAGGCCCAAGGGGTGGAGACCGGGCACCGCAGGGGTGGTTCGCCTCACCCCAATGGGTGGCCCCCACGCCTCACCCCGGCGAGTGGTCTTAGGATCGGTCCATGAGCCCGGAGCAGCCCCAGACCAGCGCCCCCGAGCTAAAGGCCCAGATAGACGCCGAACGGGGCGGCCGCCCCTTCCTCGTCTACCGCGACGGGGAGGGCAACCAGCAGATCACGGTGGTCGAGGAGGGAGCGACCGCCCTCTGGATTGGCCGGGGCGAGTCGGCCGACCTGCGGCTCGACTGGGACGAGGAGGTCTCGGCGCTGCACGCGCGGCTCGAGATCGTGCGCGACGAGTGCACCCTGCTCGACGACGGCCTCTCCCGCAACGGCTCGTTCGTCGGAGAAGAGCGCGTCGACGGCCGGCGGGTGCTGAGAGACGGCGACACGCTGCGCTTCGGGCGCACCACGCTCCTCTATCGCCGACCGGGAGAGGCCACTCCCGAAGCGACCGCCATCGCCAGCGAGTCATCGGCGGCGGCGTCAATCTCACCGGGGCAGCGCCGCATCCTCGTCGCCCTCTGCCGCCCCTTCAAGGACGGCGCGGCCTTCGCCACCCCACCCACCAACCAGGCGATCGCCGCGGAGCTGCACCTCAGCGTCGACGCGGTCAAGACCCACATGCGCGCCCTCTTCGAGAAGCTCGAGGTGGAGGATCTGCCGCAGAACCAGAAGCGGGTGGCGCTGGTCGAGAGGGCCCTGCAGAGCGGCGCGATCAGCCGGCGGGAACTTTAGCCCATTTCGGCCTGTGGACGGATATGCGATTGGAGCCTAGGCTCTCTGGCCCCACACTGCTTTCCCCCACCGGGACGACTGCGGGCTTCATGAATCTGGTTCAAGCGCTAACCACCACACAAGTTCAGGACTTCTTCTTCAGCTGGTACCCCGTCTTCGGGGTCCTCTTCATGGCCTGCCTGCTGCTCGTCTTCATGACGCTGCTGCGCAGCACGGTTGGGTCGACGAAGCCCGAAACGGTCAAGGCCAGCAAGACCGAACCAGTGCTGTGGGAGGAGGTTCAGGGAGTCGACGCCGCCAAGGACGAGTTGATGGACGTGGCCGCGTGGCTGAAGGATCCCGAGCGCTTCGCCGCGCTGGGCGCGCAGCCGCCCCGCGGGGTGCTGCTCTTCGGCCCACCGGGGACGGGTAAGACGATGCTGGCGCGAGCTGTTGCCGCCCAGGCAAGCGTCGACTTCTTCTCGGCCTCCGGCTCGAGCTTCGTCGAGATGTTCGTCGGCAGGGGCGCCGCCCGGATCCGGCGCCTGTTCAAGGAAGCGCGCAAGTCGGGGCGGGCGGTCATCTTCATCGACGAGCTCGATGCAATCGGAGGAGCACGGAGCAGCGATGGTGGCGACGGCGGGACCAGCGAGCGCGAGCAGGCGCTCAACCAGCTGCTGGTCGAGCTGGATGGGTTCGAGCGCACCACCAGCACCGTGATCGTGATCGCCGCCTCCAACCACGTCGACAAGCTCGACAAGGCGCTGCTGCGCCCCGGCCGCTTCGACCGGCAGGTGCTGGTGGCACCGCCGGACCGCGCCGGGCGGGCGGCAATCCTCAAATCCCATGCGAAGGGAAAGCCACTCGCATCCGACCTCGATCTGGCCGACGTGGCGCGCAAGACGACGGGGATGACGGGAGCACAGCTCGCCAACGCACTCAACGAGGGCGCGATCATCGCCGGGCGGGCGGGACGCATGGAGATGGCCCGTGAGGATCTCGACGAGGCGTTGCTGCGCCAGTCGGTCGGGTCGCAGCAGGCTCGCCGCCTCAACCAGAAGGAGCGCCGGATCGTCGCCTACCACGAGGCAGGCCACGCGCTTTGCCGCTACCTCCTGGGGCTTGACCCACCGGAGATCCTCAGCATCGTGCCACGAGGCCCGGCGCTCGGCTTCGTCGGCCACGCCCCGCAGGAGGACACCTACCTGAAGTCTCGCGATGAAATGGTCGACGAGCTGGTCACCATGCTGGGCGGCCGCGCGGCTGAGGAGGAGGTGATGGGTGAGGCCTACACGGGTGCCGTCGACGACCTCGCCCGGGTCCACGCGATGTGCAAGCAGATGGTCGCCGAGTTTGGGATGGGCGTTCCGATCGACGCCGAAGGGGCACCGCCGATCGCGCTTCCGACCGGCGACTACGCGCTCTCGGACAAAACCCGCAGAGACGTTGACCTGGCGGCGATGACGCTTGCCAGGGAGGCCTACCGGCGGGCGCGGGTGCTGCTGTCCGCAAACCGCAAGTGCCTCGACGACCTGGCCGCGAACGCGCTGGAGCGCGAGACGCTGACCCGCGAGGACCTCGATGAGATCTTCGCCGCCCACAGCCTGCTCGAATTGGGCGCCCCGAGCGCATCCGGGTACCCGACGGTCGCTTTTTCCAAAGTGCCGCCGCCCGCCAAGTAGCATCTTTGGCTGGATGGCCAGCCCACACGCCAACCCCTCCGACCAAAGCGCGGACTCCTACTACTTCCCGCCTGGCGCTTCGATGGCACGTCGCGTGCACGGGGAGCGTTCGGTGGGGCTGCTCTACGGGCAGCGAGCCCTGCTGATCGGAGCGCTGGAACCGCTCACCTACACCGGCACGATGCTGAGCACGCGCTCGGGTGACCGCCCCTTCGAGCGGCTCGCGCGGACCGCAAAGATCCAGGAGACGGTGTTCCTCGGCACCCGGGAGGAAGCCGACGAGGTGCTGGCCAAAGTCCACCGGCTGCACAAGACCATCAATGGCACGCTTCCCGAGGCGGCCGGGGCCCATCCCGCCGGCACCGCCTACTCGGCGTTCGACCCGGAGCTGATGCTCTGGACGCTGGCGGTGATCGCCGACTCCGGCCGGGAGATGTACGAAACGCTGGTGCGGCCGCTGAGCGACGCCGAGCGCGAAGACCTGTGGCAGGACTACGTGCGCTTCGGCGAGCTGTTCAGCCTCCCCCGCAGCGAGGTCCCCGGCAGCTACCGCGAGTTTAAGGCCTGGTTTGACGGCAAGCTGAGCGCACCCGATCTGCAGACGACCGAGCATGGGTTGGAGATGGCTCCACTGGTCGCCTTCCGCCAGCCGGTCCCGGCACCGGCCCGCGGCAACCTCGCCATCCAGAATCACATCATCAAGGGGACGCTGCCGCCGCGCGTCCGCGAGATCTTCGGCATCCGCTGGACCCGCTCCCACGAGGCAGGCTTCCGCGCGCTGGCCGCAACCAGCCGCCGTACCCGGCGTTTCTTCCCCCGCCCCATGCGCCGCGGCCGCAACGACGTCTTCTTCGACGTGGTCACCAAGGCCGAGCGCCAGCGAGGCGGCACCGTGACCCCGCAGCTGGGCGCCGGGGGGGCAAGTTGAACCCGCTGCGCTGTGCGGCGCTTGTCGGCTTGGCCATCGCGCTGCTCCTGCCCGCGTCAGCCACCGCCCTGGACAGGACGGTCACCGTCAAGGGCACGGCGACCGAGAAAGTGGTCAACGACGCGGCCAGCCTCAGCTTCTCGGTAAGCAAGGAACGGAGGACTCGGGGCGCTGCCCTGCGCGCGGCCTCGCTCCGCCTGCGGGAAGTGATCGCGGCGGTCCAGACGGTCCCCGGCGTCGGCCCGGGCGACGTGACGACCGGCCGCGTCTTCGTGCGCGAGACGCTGCGCGGCAAGAAAACGATCTTCAGGGCGAGCCAGGGCATCGCGGTGATCCTGCATCAGGCTGACAAAGCCGGCGAACTGATCAACGCGGCGATCAACGCCGGGGCGACCGGCGCCAACGGGCCCAACTTCTACCCCAGCGATCCCGACCTCGCCTACAACAAGGCCCTGCTCACGGCATTCGACCGGGCCAAAGCGAAGGCAGCCGCCCTCGCCACCCGGGCCGGCGCCACCCTCGGCCCCGCGATCACGATCGAAGAAGGGACTGAAATCGTCCCTGACGAGCCCGCGCCCGTCACCACTGCCAAGAGCGGCCCACGGGGCGGCGAGAACGCACCTCCGGTCAAGGCGGGAACCTCGACGGTCACCGCCACAGTCCGCGTCGTCTTCGAACTCCAGTAGCGCCCGAAGCGTTATTTCGGCTGCGGGCCCCAGGTCGGCGCGCCGACGCGGGTCCCGTAGCCTTCGGCTTCGGTGCCGCCGCCGGCGAACTCCTTGCGCTGCGTGCCGTCGGGGCGCATCACTTCGACCTCGGTGCTGTAACGGCGAACGCTCAGCAGGGCGAGGTGCTTGCCGTCCGGCGCCCAGGCGGGGCTGAAGAAGCAGGCGGTGTAGTGACAGCTGTCTTTGCCGTGGGTCAGGGCGCGCACGCCGTGGCCGTTCGCCTTGGCGATGTAGATGTGCGATCCCTGGCGCCGGTCGCTGCCGAAGGCGATCTTGCGACCGTCCGGTGAGATGTCGGGTTCGAACTCGTTGCGCGGCCCGTCGATCAACACTTTCTGTTTCGTGCCATCGGGGCGCATCGAGAAGATGTCGCTGCGGTCGGTTTTGACGTCGTGATCGCGGTCGCTGACGAAGGCGATCCATTTGCCGTTCGGCGCGAAAGTGGGATCGTAGTTCTTGCTGTCGCCTTCGGTCAGCTGCCGCAGTCCGGTGCCATCGACGTTGACGATGAAGATCTGCGGCTTCGAGTCGGCGAGGGTGGACCGGTCAAACACCACCTGCTGCCCGCTCGGCGAAAACGAGGGGTTGCGGTCGAAGCTTGCGTCGCTGGTCAGGGCTGTCACCCCGCTCCCGTCCGCGTTCATCACATATATGTGAACTCCGTTGCTGGGCGCCGGAGGTGTGCGGTTGCCGGAGAAGACAATCTTGCGACCGTCTGCCGAGAAGGAAGGGGACTCGTCATAGATGTTGTCGGTGATCGGGTGGCTCCCGCCTCGGCGGCGAGGGCTATGGCTGATCAAACCTCCCGTGCTGCCGACCTCGTCGCTGGTGCTCTTCGAGTAGACGATCTGACCCGGCACGCCGGGGAACGCCGCCTGCGCCGAGCCCGCGCCGAGCGTCAGGGCCAGCGCAACAGCAGCCGCGAACCAGGGAAACCTTGCCAGGGAGAGATATCTGGGAGTCGATGTCATGCCCTGACCGTAATGCGCAAAGAATCTCCTGTAAAGAGACAACTTTGGCCCGATAAGCGCCACCGGCTTGAGGGGCACTCCGAAGGGCCAGGGACCGATTGGGCCGCAGCGTGCTACGGAGCGTCGGTGATCGCGAACGGACCGACCGGCCCCCCGGGGCCGTTGCCGAAGAGTTGCGAGTTGGACCCGATTCCCACCGGCGGCGGGGCCATCAGCGTCATCGTTCCGGTGATCGGTTCGCCGTTGACGATCGGCTGGCCTTGACACTGGAGGGCGTTGTTGGCTTCTGCATCGGCGACGACCGGGTTGCAGGCGAACGCGCCCGCATTCATTGCCGAGCCGCTCTGGACCTGTACGGCAGGAGGCAGGTTGAGAGTGAACTGGTTGAGAGCCCCGAAGCTGTCGAGGTTGACGGTGAAGTCGACGTCGTTGGGCCCCCCGCCCGGCGAGAAGACGCCGCTTCCGCTCGGCGCCGCCGGCGTCTGGGTCATGTCGAACGGCCCGTACACGATGCCGTTCCCCGGAGAGCCGAAGAGGTGGGTTTCGGACCCGAGATCGCCAAGCCGCGGGCTGGTCAGTTCCAACACGCCCTGAATGACCTCGGTATCGCCCACCGGCCCGTTGCAGGCGAGCGTCCGTTCGGGCCCTCCGAAGCCGACCACCGCGCAGTTGAAGCCGGGCGCGTTGCCGCTGGCGACTTTCAGGGTCCCGGGCGGCAGCTGGATCGCGAACTGGTTGAGCGCCTCGTTCTCGACATCGAGTTGGACGCTGAAGTCGACCGCCTGCGGGTTGGGGCCCGGGGAGAGGTTGCCGCTGCCGTTAACCGATGGGGTCGGGTTCGAAGGCGTGGATCGAAGCGTCGCGGAGAAGCTCTCGAGCGGTGTGCCATCGCGCACATTGAGAGTGCCCTCGATTACCTGGGTCTCGCCGCGGAACTGCACGTCGTAGAAGATGTCGAAGAACGAGTCGACCTGCGGCGGGCCGGTTCCGAGCAGCGTGCAGCGCTCGGCCGCGGGGCCGCCGGTGAGCTGGAGTGGGACGAGCTCACACTCAATCGGCTGGTTGCCGGCGGTCACCTTCGGCGGGTCGCGCGGCACAGGGTTCGGCGGGTACAACGGGATCGTGAAGCTTTCGAGCGGGTCGGTCGGGAGGATATGGACGCGCACGGACCCGTCGGCGTTCAGGTCATAGTCAGTCAGCGTCGTGGTTTTCTTGGGGGGCGGCGTCGGCAGCTGTCCGCCGCAGCCACCTTTGCATTTCACGGATGGGATTTTGGGCGGTTTGACGTGTTCGTGTTTGCCTTTCCCTTTCCCGTGTTTTTCTTTGCGCCCGTGGCCTTTGCTGACGTGGACGATGATCACCGTGCAGGTGACCTGTCGCGAGAATTTGCCGCGTTTGAAGCTGACTTTTACCGCCACTTTCTGGATGCGCGTGGGCGGGTCGACGTCCTTACTCTTGAAGCGGAAGGCACTGGAGCGAACGAACCCGGGTGGGACGCCTCCCTGGTTGGGCGACGGGATCACCTTGATTTCGAAGCCTTTCCCTTTCTTCCCTCCCGGAAATTCCCCGACGATGTTGCCCTTGCCTTTGTCGCCAATCAGGAAGCCGAATGTCGCGGTTCCCCCATGGGCAATCACCCGCACTTTGGGAATGCAGCGCACGGTGAATTTTTCGTTTTTTTCCTGCTTTTCTTTTTCTTTTTCTCTTTCTTCTTCTTCTTCGGGTGGCGGGGTGATCCATCGGCCCTTCGGGTCCTGCAGGAGATAGTCCTCGGTCTCTCCATACAGGTAGGGAGCCGAACGCCCTCGGCCGCTCGGATCGATCTGGACCTCATCGAGAGTGATCGTGACGCGGTACCACAGTTCCTTGACCTGTTTGCCCGCAACGAGTTTGATCGGCAGCATCGCCACCGAGCCAATCGAGGAGGCGGCAACGGGCAGGTTGCGAACTCCCCACTCAGGCGCGCAGCCATCGGTCGGGTCGGCCCAATCCCCATCCCGGTTCCAGTCGAACCAGGCATTGACGTAGACGACTTTGCCCGCGGCTACCGTGGCGCTGCCTTTGATCGCCGTCGTCAGCGTCGCCGTTTTGCAGGCCTTGGGCGCAGAGAGGCTGGCGCCGTCGTCGATGTCGCGGTCGACCTGGTGGGAGTCTTTCTCGCCGTCGTTGGTCGGTCCGAGGCGCAGGGATCCGACGCCGGCATGGCGCGGGCCGCCGCTGGCGAGCTTGGAGGGGAAGCGACCGATGACGGCGGGTTTGGTGAGGTAGCCGGCTTTGGCGCCATCCGGCGCGTCGCCGAAATCGAGCGAGCCGCCCCTGCCCGAAGCCGATGGAGCGCCGACCGCCATCAACACCGCAGCCATCAGAGCGGCAAAAGCCAGCCATCGCGCAGACCTGCTCGAAGTGACTTCCCAGCCCCCCAGAGATTCACCCATTCAATGTGAATCTAACCTCGTGTCTCTCCTCAATGCAAATGTGCTGTTACCGCTGTCGCGGTGGGAGCGACATGGTGGAATCTCTCCCCGGTAGCCTGCGGCCGGATGAGTGTCGACCTGAATCGAGCCTGGGTGTGAGCTGGGGCGTCGATGACATTCCGGACCTGAGCGGCCAGACGGCGGTCGTCACCGGCGCCAACGGCGGGCTCGGCCTGGAGACGGCGCGGGCGCTGGCCGGAGCCGGCGCAAATGTCGTGATGGCGGCGCGGAACCAAGAGCGCGCGGCGGAGGCGCTGGAGCAGATCCGCGCCGGACTGCCCGATGCCTCGCTGAAGATCGTCGCGCTCGATCTCGGCTCGCTGGACTCCGTGCGGAAAGCAGCCGAGGAGATCCTCGCCGCGCACAAGACGCTCGACCTGCTCGTCAACAACGCCGGTGTGATGGGCATCCCCGAGCGCAAAACCGTCGATGGGTTCGAGATGCAGTTCGGCGTCGACCACCTCGGCCACTTCGCCCTCACTGCGCTCTTGATGCCGGCGCTGCTTCGGGCTCCTGCCGCACGCATCGTCACCGTGACCAGCACCGCCCACCTGATGGGCCGCGCGGTCAATCCGAAGAACCCGCACCTGCACGGGCGCTACGGACCGTGGCGCGCCTATGGCCAGGCCAAGCTCGCCAACTTCCACTTCGGCCTCGGCCTGGATCGCAAGCTGCGCGACGCCGGGGCGCCGGCGGCAAGCCTGGTCGCTCACCCGGGTCTCTCCAACACCGAGCTGCAGGCGGTGAGCGTCGAGGAGACCGACGGTGGGCTCTCGCAGCGCTTCTTCCTCCGCCTCGCCCGCGGTGTGGGCATGTCACCGGCCGAGGGGGCGCTTTCCCAGCTGCGCGCCGCGACCGACCCCCGTGCCAAGGGCGGTCAGTTCTACGGGCCGCTCTTCGTCAACAGCGGGCGGCCGGTGCAAAAACCGATCCTGCGCCGACTCGGCATGGGCCGGGCAATCGACCGCCTCTGGCAGGTCTCCGAGGCCGAGACCGGCCTCAAGATCGAGCTATAGCCTCGACGGCCGGGCCTTCGCAGCGAGTGGGCGGTACTGGGCTCGAACCAGTGACCCCCTCCTTGTAAGGGAGGTGCTCTCCCAACTGAGCTAACCGCCCGGGGTGCCTCTTGATTATGAACAGGTGGGCGGGGTGGGAGAATCGGGACGTGGACTCGGAAATTCTCTGGCGGGTGACGGTGGTGCAGCTGGCTTCGGTGGTCGCGCTGTCGCTGGTGCTTGGCCTGCTGCTGCCCGGCGAGTTCTTCGACGACTGGGGGTGGCTGAGCGGGCCGACCGCGTGGCTGATCTGTGCCTGGTTCACGGCGTGGGTCGTCGGGTTGGAGCCCGGCCCGGTCGTGGTCCGCGCGCTCGGCGCGGGCCTGGTGAGCATGCTCTTCGTGATCGCCGGGCTGCACTGGCTCGGCGTGGTGATTGCCATCGGCCTGTTCGCGGCATTGTGCGCGCGGCTTCCGCGGCCAGTGGCCGACAGCTCTCCCTGATGATGATGCGCCCGACGAGAATCGAACTCGCGACCTCCGGCTTGAAAGGCCGGCGCTCTTTGGAACCCGTGAAGGTCCCGTTTACCACTGAGCTACGGGCGCCCAGTTCCGCACTCTAACGAGCGGCGGAACACGGGTATCGTCGGGTAATCATGGAGCTGGGCATCGAGGGACGGGTGGCGCTGGTGATGGGGGCAAGCCGCGGCATCGGCCGGGCCATTGCCGCCACGCTGGCGCGCGAAGGAGCCAGGGTGGCGATCGCGAGCCGCTCGAGGGAGCGGATCGAGGAGGCGGCCGCCGCCATAGACGGTGAGGTGTCCCCCTTCGTCGCCGACGCGGCCGAGCCGGAAACCCTGGAGGCTCTGGCGAACGAGGTTGCCGCCGAGCTGGGGCCGGTGGAGATCCTCGTCGCCAATACCGGCGGCCCGCCGTTCGGCGGTGCCCTCGACCACGACTTGGAGGAGTGGCAGGACGCCTACCGCTCGCTGGTGCTCGCGCCGCGGGTGCTGATCGAGGCGGTCCTGCCCGGAATGCGCGAGCGCGGCTGGGGACGGATCGTCAACGTCGGCTCGAGCTCCACGCGCGAGCCGATCCCCGGCCTCAACCTCTCCAACACGCACCGGATGGCAGCGGTCGGGTTCTTGAAGACGCTCTCGCGGGAGGTCGCCGCCGAGGGCATCACCGTCAACACGGTGGCCACCGGTCGCTTCGCAACCGAGCGCTTGGCCACAAGCGACGGCTCACTGGAGCCCGCCGAAGCCGGCGCCCGCAACGAAGTCCCCGCCGGGCGGCTCGGCCAGCCCGAGGAGTACGGCGACCTGGTCGCCTTCCTCTGCTCAGACCGCGCCGCCTACATCACCGGGACGGTGGTCCCGATCGACGGCGGCCTGCTCCACTCGGCCTTCTAGGAATCTGTTGACGATCTGTTGAGTCCCAGGACTCAATTATCCGTCAACAGATCTGTAGAGCGGGGCGTCGCTCCCGACGGCTCTAGTGTTGAGAGGCGATGAGCCACTCACACGCTGGCCATAGCCACGGCGTCTCTGCTGACGCCGATCGGGGCAAGCTGCGGATCGCCCTCGCGCTGATCCTCGGCTTCATGGCGGTCGAGGTGGTGACGGGGATCCTCGCCAACTCGCTGGCGCTGCTCTCCGACGCCGCCCACATGCTGACCGACGCCGCCGCGATCGCGCTCTCGCTGCTGGCGATCCGACTCAGCAAGCGCCCGCCCAAAGGCGCGATGACCTTCGGCCTCAAAAGGGTCGAGATCCTCTCGGCCCAGATCAACGGGATCACCCTGCTGGTGCTTGCGGCGTTGATCGGAATCGAGGGGGTGCGGCGACTGTTCGAGCCCCCGTCGGTCGACGGCGGCCTGATCCTCGTCGTCGCCCTGGTTGGGATCGTCGTCAATGTCGCCGCCACCGCGATCCTCGCTCAGGCCAACCGCCAGAGCCTCAACGTCGAGGGCAGCTTCCAGCACCTGCTCACCGACCTCTACGCCTTCATCGGCACAGCGATCGCCGCCGCGGCGATCCTGCTCACCGGCTTCAACCAGGCCGACTCGATCGCGTCTCTGCTGGTCGCCGGCCTGATGCTGTACTCCGCCTACGGCCTGCTACGCGACTCGGGCAGGGTCTTTCTCGAGGCATCGCCGAAGGGACTGGACCCCGAGCGGATCGGCATGCGGATGGTCGAACAGCCCGACGTGGTCGAGGTCCACGACCTCCACGTCTGGGAGGTCACCTCCGAGTTCCCGGCGCTGGCCGCCCACGTCATCGTCAAGAAAGACGCCGACTGCCACGGGGCGCGGCTCGCCCTCGCGAGCCTGCTCGAGCAGGAGTTCGACGTCCATCACACAACGCTCCAGGTCGAACACGAGCCCGAGCGACTGCTGCAGATCGAGTAGGCGACGCGGACCAAGGTTGGCTGTCAGGCCCACGCCGCCCGGGGAAAGATTAAGGCAGGGGCCCCAGTAAATAATCAGGTGCCGGGAGCCTCGCGCATGGCCGGGAAGAGGATCACGTCGCGCAGGCTCTTGGAGTCGGTGAGGATCATCATCAGCCGGTCGACGCCGAGGCCACAGCCGCTGGCGGTGAGCATTCCGTACTCGAGCGCCCGCACGAACTCTTCATCGTGTTCGTGCGGGTTGTCCTCCGCCCCAGCCTCCTGGCGCTCGCGCTGTTCGACGAAGCGGCGCCGCTGCTCGACCGGGTCGTTGATGTCGGTCCCACCCCCGGTGATCTCCATCCCGGCGACGATCCCGTCGAAGGCCTCGCCGAGGTGCTTCGGGCTCTCGCGGACCGGCTTGACCAGCGGCCAGATGTCGAGCGGCAGGTCGTAGATGAAGGTCGGCTGGGTCAGCTTCGGCTCGATCAGCTTCCCCTGAAGGGTGTCGGCGAGGGCGGCCCAATCGTCGTCGGGCTGCGCGTCCTCCCCGGCCAGCTCGGCCATCTCGTCACGGCTCAGCTCGGTGATGTCGGCGCCGGTCTCCTCACGAAGCGCATCGCGCAGGGAAACCCGCTTCCAGGGGGTCTTGAAGTCGATCTCCTTGCCGCCGAACTCGACCTTCGTCGTCCCCATCACCCGCTCGACGACAGCGGCGACGAGCCCTTCGGTGAAGTCCATCACGCCGTTGTAGTCGACCCCGCTGACGAACCACTCGAGCATCGTGAACTCGGGGTTGTGCTGTGGCGACATCCCCTCGTTGCGGAAGAACTTGCCGAGCTCGTAGACGTCCTCGAAGCCACCGACGATCGCCCGCTTCAGGTAGAGCTCGGTGGCGATCCGCAGGAAGAGGTGACGGTCCAGAGCGTTGTGGTGGGTTTTGAAGGGACGCGCCGCGGCACCGCCGGTCAACCGCTGGAGGATCGGCGTTTCCAGCTCCACGTAGCCACGCTCGTTCATGTGGCCGCGGATCGCCTCCAGCACCTTCGCCCGCAGCTTGAAGACCTCGCGCGAGCGCTCGTTGGCCATCAGGTCCAGCTCGCGCTGGCGGTAGCGGGTCTCGACGTCGGAGATGCCGTGGAAGAGGTCCGGCGGGTCGCGCAGCGCCTTCGCCAGCAGCGTGCATTCGCGGACCTCGACGGCCAGCTGGCCGCGCTTGGTCACGTAGAGGGGCCCCTCGACGCCAACGATGTCGCCGATGTCGAGGTCCTCGATCCGGTCGAAGGCCTCCTGGCCGAGCGAGTCGACGCGAGCGTAGGCCTGGATCATCCCCGAGAGGTCCCGCACGTCGAAGAAGACAGTCTTCCCGTGACCGCGCTGGCCGACCACGCGGCCGGCTATCCGGTAGGACGTGTCCCCCTGCTTCCCCTCCTCAAGCTGCTCGGGGTCGTGCGCGGCGTGGATCTCGGCAATCTTGGTGCGGTCGGGGAATGACCGCGGAAAGGGGTCGATCCCTTCCTCGCGCAGGCGCTCGGCCTTGGCGCGTCGCTCCGCCTCGGTGGACCCGGCGGCGGGCTCGACCGGCTTGGTCAAGGCGCGGTGCCGACGGTCACCCGCTCGCCACCCATGTAGTCGCGGAGGGTAGTTGCATCGCCGAGCATCTCCCGCATCGCGGGACCGTGATGGGTGTCGTGCTCCATCGCCAGGCGCTGGCCGGAATTCACCTCGCCGATCAGGCGGCGGATCACTCCGAGCCCGTCCTCGCCGCAATCGCCGGTCACCGCGATCCGCGGCTCTTTCTGGATCTCGGGCGAGCGGTCGTAGATGGTCGAGTCGGTGACGTAGGGAAGGTTGGCGATGACCAGGTCGATCTGCTCGTCGAGGAGCTGGTCGGGAAGGCCCTCGTCGACGATCACCTCGAGCTCAAGGCCCAGTCGTTCGGCGTTCTCCCGGGCGGCTTCCGCGGCCTCGGGTGAGAGGTCTGAGGCGGTTACCCGCAGGTCGGGGCGCTCGGAGAGCAGGGCCAGGGCGATCGCGCCGGAGCCGGTTCCGACCTCGTGCACGCGAGCCCCCTCGGGCAGCTCGACGCCGACCTCGACCAACAGCTCGGTCTCGCGACGCGGCCACAGGACGCGCGGGTCGACCGCGACCTCGAGATCGCGGAACGGGGCGCGGCCGAGGACGTAGGCAAGCGGCTCGTGCTCGGCACGCCGCCGCACCTTCTCCTCGATCGCGCTCTTCTGTTCTGGAGTCAGCTCGCTGGGGCCGTTCTGCGAAAGTTCCTCGACGCTCGTCCCCAGCACGTCGGCGACCAGCGCCTCGGCATCGGAGCGCGGCTCCTCGCAGCCGGCCGCGGAGATCGTCTCCGTGGCCGCGTCCAACAGGCCGCCAACGGTCGCGACGGACGACCCTCCCTCGCTCCCTGCCTCTACCGGTCCCACAACAGCTCTCCTCCTCGACTGCCTCTAAGAATTTTCGCCAGATTAGGCCAACGCCAGCGGCGCTGCGTTCAAGCTGCCGGCCGCGACTCGGCGGCGGCCTCCCCACGGGACAGCGTCCCATGCCGGCGCTTCACCGTGTACATCCAAACCGCACCGGCAACAATCATCGCAAGGCTCTCCAGCTGTGCCGTCGTCAACCCCAACGCGACGTCGCTGTTGCGTCGTAGGAACTCGACCAGGAAGCGCTCCGCGCCCGCGTAGATGAGGTAGAACGCGAAGAGGATGCCGGTCCGGAAGCGGTCGCGGAGCTGCCAGAGGATCCAGGCACCGAGGCCCACCGCCAGCGCCTCGTAGACCGGGGTCGGATGGACCTCTTCGTCGGTTGGGACGGTCCCGTCGGGATAGGCCATCGCCCACGGCCCGTCCCAGGCCTTGCCGTAATCGCCGTCGCCCGAGAGCTGGCAGCCGACGCGGCCGACCGCGTAGCCGAGGGCGAGTGCCGGCGCCGCGAGGTCGAGCAGGGCGAGGCCGAGAAAACCCCGGTACCAAGCCCAGAGCAGGACGGCGATCGCGCCGCCGATCGCGCCGCCGTACCAGACCAATCCCGACCCTGAGAAGAGGCTTCCGAGCAGATCGTCCTTGGCGCTGTCCCAGTCTTCGACGATGAAGTAGAGCCGCGAGCCGACGACTCCGCCGGCCAGCGCCGAGAAGCCCATCTCATAGGCCCAATCGACCGGCTTGCCGATCTCCTTCAGCCGCTTCCCGATCAACAGGCCCGCGGCGATGAAGGCCAGCGCGAACATCAGACCGAAGGTCTGAAGAGTGAGCGGGCCGAGGTCGATTTCGGGATGCATCTAGTCGCCGAGCAGCGCGGCAAGCAGGGCCTTCTGGGTGTGCAGGCGGTTCTCCGCCTGGTCCCAAACGGCGGAGCGGGGGCCGTAGAGAACCTCCGCCGTGATCTCCTCGCCCGGGTGGGCGGGAAGGCAGTGGAGCACGACGGCGCTGTCCTTGGCGACGGAGAGGAGGTCGGCGTCGACCCGGAACGGAGCGAGGTCGGCGCGGCGGCGCTCGGCTTCCTCCTCATCGCCCATGCTGACCCAGACGTCGGTGTAGATCGCGTCGGCGCCTGACACGGCCGCCCGCGGGTCATCAGTCAGCTTCGCGCCATGTCCCTCCTCCAGCTGATAGCCGTCCGGAGCCGCGATCACCACCTCAACCTGGGCGAGCTCCCCGACGATCGCCAGCGAGCGGGCGACGTTGTTGCCGTCGCCGACGTAGGCGAGGCGCCGGCCCTCGAGGTCGCCGAAGCGCTCCTGCAAGGTGAGCAGGTCGGCGAGCGCTTGACAAGGATGGTGGAGCGGGGTGAGCGCATTGATCACCGGGACCTCGGCGCCCGCAGCCAACTCGGCCACCGCCTCGTGCGAGCCCGAGCGGATCACGATCGCGTCGACATAGCGCGACAGGACCCGCCCGGTGTCCTCGACCGACTCGCCGCGGGAGAGCTGGAGTTCGTCGCCGCGCAGGACGATCGGCGTCGCGCCCAGCTCCGCGACCCCGACCTCGAAGGAGATCCGCGTCCGGGTCGAAGGCTTTTCGAAGACCAGGGCGATGCTGCGGCCGTCCAGCTCCCCGGTGCCGACACCGTCCCTCCGACCAGCTTTCAACTCCTCAGCCCGGTCGAGCAGCTTGCCGAGCTCAAACGCGCCCAGCTCTTCGCCTGTTATGAAGTGACTCAAGCCGGAGATACTAAGCGGGTGCAGCTCACCGCCATCGCCTGGAACCTCTTCCACGGGCGCGATTTCCCACCGGATCCGGCGCTGCTGACATGGCGCTCGCGGCTGCTGCGGATCAGTGAGCGAAACGCGACCCACATCCAGGTCAACCGCAACCTCTTTCCCGAGTTCGCGACCATCCTGGCCAGCGCGGACTGGGACGTGGCGCTCTTGCAGGAGTGCCCGCCGCGCTTCGCCAAGCCGCTTGCCCGCGCCTGCTGCGCCGACCGGCACCGGGCGCTCACCTCGCGCAACTCGCTGGGCGCGATCCGCTCCTTCGCGGCGCGCCTAAACCCCGACCTGATCGCCTCCGGCGAGGGTGGCTCCAACCTCACCCTCGTCCGCACGCAGGGTCCGCTCGGTGAGATCGAAGAGCGCCGCGAGCTGACGATCCACGAGGGGAAGCCGGAGCGCCGGTCGATGGCTCTGACGCGCACCGCTTCCGGTCTCTGCATCGCCAACCTCCACGCCACCGCCGGCAATGCCGAGCTCGCCACGGAAGACGTGCTGGCGGCGGCGCGCGCAGCAACGGAGTGGGCCGGGGAGGCGGCGCTGATCTTCGGCGGCGACCTCAACCTGCGGCCCGCGGGCAGCCCCGCCATCTTCGAGGAGCTGCGGAATCGCTTTGGGCTGGGCGCCCCAACCTCACCCGGCGCGATCGACCATCTCCTGGTCCGGGGTCTGGAGACCGTCGAGGCCCCACACCCATGGCCACCCGAGAGACGCGAGGTTCGCCGCGGCGGCCTGGCGCTGCGCCTCTCCGACCACGCGCCGGTCGAGGCAAAGTTCGATTGGTCCGTAACCCGGGGAACCGGGTAATGCGATAGTCATCACTAACCACCCGCCGAGCAATCAGGAGGCACACTTAGATGGCCGCGAAAAAACAGGCTTCCGGTAAAGCAGCAAAAAAATCCAAAGCTGGAGGCGCCAAAAAAGCCGCGGCGAAAAAGTCGAGTGCGCGTAAACCAGCCGCCAAAAAAGCGAAAACGGCCAAACCGCAGACGAGCGGGCAGACAACTGGCCTCGACAAGAGCGTCGACCAGTTCCGGGAGAGCCTGGAACGCAGCGTCACGCTGAGCCGCGATCGCATTCAGGAGGTCGTCGACGACGCCGTCAAGCGCGGACGGATCACCCGGGGCGACGCCGAGAAGATGCTCTCGGACCTGCTCAAGCGGGGGCGGCGGCAGACCGACTCGATGCTGAAGGAGCTGGAACGGCTGGTCAAACAGGCCCGCAAAGAGGTCGGCGGGCGGGCTGCACCGGTCCGCAAACAGGCGACCCAGGCCGCGCGGCGGGCTCGCAAGAAGCTGGGCTAGGTGCCTGCCTAGTGGAGCAGGCCACCGGTGAGATGCCGGCGGCCCGGCCGCGCCGCGGTGAGCTGCTCGAGGTAGAGATCGACTCGCTCGCCTATGGCGGCCGGGGCATCGCGCGGGCCGAGGGCTACGTCGTCTTCGTCTCCGGCGCGCTGCCGGGTGACCGGGTGCGCGCCGAGATCACCAAAGCGAAGCGCCGCTTCGCCGAGGCGAAGACGGTCGAGCTGCTGCAGCCGAGCGCCGACCGGATCGCCGAGCGCTGCTTCCACGAGGGCGAGCCATGTCCGGGGGCACCGCTGCAAAGCCTCCCCTACGAGCGCCAACTCGCCTACAAGCACGAGCAGGTGGACGACGCGCTGCGCCGGATCGGCGGCCTCGATGGCTTCGAGCTGGAGGAGATCGAGCCCGCGGTCGAAGAGTGGCGCTACCGCAACAAGCTCGAATACTCCTTCGGCGAGCGCGATGGCGAGCTGGTCCTCGGCTCCCACGTGCGGGGGCGCTGGGACCTGATCGTCGGCGTCGAGGACTGCCACCTGGCCTCCGAGGCGGCCAACGCGGCCCGCAACCAGGTGCGCGACTGGGCGCAGCTGCACGAGGTCCCGCCCTATGACCGCCGCGGACGGAGCGGCGCTCTGCGCAACCTCGTCGTGCGCGAGGGCCGGCGCACCGGCCAGGTCCAGACGCGGCTGGTCACCGCCCCGGAGAGCTTCCCCAAGCCGCCGGTCGACCTCCACACGGTGATCGAGGGCGACTCGGGGGGGACGGATGGGCCAACCGGCGTGCTGGGCGAGGAACGGCTGCGCGAGGAAATTTGCGGCCTGAGCATCGAGATGACCCACGGCGCCTTCTTCCAGACCAACACCGAGATGGCCGAGCGGGTCTACGCGGCCGCCGGCGAGTTCGCCGGGTTGACCGGGAGCGAGCGGGTCTTCGACCTCTACTGCGGGATCGGCACGATCGGGATGACGATGGCGGGGCGCGCCGGTGAGGTGTGGGGGCTGGAGATCGTGCCCGAGGCGATCGTCGACGCGGAGGCCAACGCCGAGCGCAACGGAATCGTCAATGCCCGCTTCATGGCCGGCAACGCCCGGACCGGGGTGCGGCCGCTGGTCGAGGAGGCGGGCAAGCCCGACGTGGTCGTGCTCGACCCGCCCCGCGCCGGCCTCTCACAGAAAATCATCAGGCGGGTAATCGAGTGCGAGGCGAAGCGGATCGTCTACGTCTCCTGCAACCCCACAACGCTCGCCCCGAACGCCGCCCAGCTGGTCGAGGCCGGCTATACGCTGAGCCGCGTGAAGCCGGTCGACATGTTCCCCCAGACCCCGCACATCGAGTGCGTGGCTCTGCTGGAGAAAGCATGAGCCGGGGCTTCGGCGTCGCGGCGGGGCTCGACCCCGAGGTGGCGCAGCCGCTGGCAGCGCGCTGCGCGGAGCTTGGCTACGCCTCAATGTGGTCGAACGACCACCCCGGGGCGAAGGGGCTGGAGACGCTGGCGGAGTTCGCTGCGGCGGCGCCCGAGGGCGACCTCGGCGTCGCCGTGATCGCGCTCGATCGCACCCCGCCGGAGGAGATCGCCGCCGACATCAAGCGCCTCGATCTCGACCCGGCGCGGCTCTGGCTCGGGGTCGGCGCCGGCTTCTCGGAGAAGCCGCTGACCCGGATGCGCGAGTCGCTGCCCGAGCTCCGGGAGAAGCTGCCGGGCGTGCGGCTCGTCCTCGCCGCGATGGGCCCGAAGATGTGCGCGCTCGCCGGCGCTGAGTTCGACGGGGCGTTCTTCAACTGGATGACCCCCGAGTTCGCCGCGGGTGCGCGCCAGCACGTGGAGTCAGGCGCCCGCGAGGCAGGCCGCGACATCCCACCCGTCTTCGGTTACGTCCGCACCGCCGTCGGCCCCGACGCCGCCGAGCGCCTCGCCAAGGAGGAGTCCTTCTACCGCGACCTCCACGACGGCTACCGCAACCACTTCGCCCGCCTCGCCGAGGCCGAGGGCACAGTCGGCGTCGCCGCATCGGACTCCTCCGAGGCACAGTCCCAGCTCGCCGCCTACACCGCCCTCGACACCACCGTAGTCCGCGGCCTCGCCAGCGCCACCGCCGAGGCAATGACCGCCGTCGCCGAGGCCGCCGCGCCCTAGAGGCAGTGCTCGACGTACTCGACCTCGGGAAGCCTGCCTGCCCGAATCCAGGTCACCCGCCCTCCTTTGGTCTCGAAGACGATCCGATAGCGGTGCAGATCCGGGTCGGGTGAGCGAACGGTGAGATAGCGGCCGTGCTCATAGTGGTGCGGGGTGATCGCGACCAGGTTTCCGTACTCCTCCATCACCTCGGCTTCGGTGCTGCCGATCCCTAAACCGCCAATCGTCGTGTAGCTAGGCTCAAAGACATCGACGCGCGCGATTCGCCCGTGCAAGAGCAGGTCGCCGCGGCTCGGGCCGATCAGCATCATCGACGCGCCCGGGAGGTAGTCGGACTCGGTGGCGTCGCCCATGCCCGGGCTGGGGCGCAGTTCCCCGCATTCGCCGAGGATCCTCGACCCGAGGAAGTGGAGCCCGGTGGCGGCATCCGCCTCGGCCCTCGACATGCCGATCCGGACCGGAGCAAGACCCGTGAAGTCGATCGGCCCTTCGAGGCGCAACGGCGGCGTCGCCTGGCGGAAGGCGACTAGGTCCCTCCCCACATCGCAGACGACGTCGAAGAGCACACCAAACCGCGGCTGGAGAGTGGACAGGCAGTGGAAGGCCTTCGCTCGGCACGTGTTCTCGCCGTCGGGGGTCTCCTCGACACAGTCGTCCCGCGAAAGGACTTCGCGTGCCAGCTCGATCGCCGCGACACAGTCGATCGTCGATCGAATCGCCTCGATCATGATCTCGGAGCGAGAGTCGCCAACGGGCAGGACGGGCAGCAGGGGCGCATCGGCACAGCGCCTCACGGCCAACCGCCCTCCTACGCTCATCTGGGCCAGCAGCCAGTGCCGCAACGGGCCGGCACCAACCTTCGCGTAGGTCGCTGGGTGTGGATCGAGTCCGGCTAACGCCGACTTCGTGCAGTCCTCCCGTCCGCCGCTGACCACACCGATGACCTCATCCGAACCGACGAAGAGCGGCCCGCCACTGTCCCCCCTGCAGGGCGAACCCTTGCCCCCGTGGGTGCAGAGCGAGGTGGTGGCGAAGAAGTCCTCGTCGACCTTGGAGTCGCACCAGCTGGGATCGCGTAACTCAGGGCGCGCGACGAGGAGGCGGGGGGCGAGATTCGCGCGTGCCTTCTTCGTCTTCTCGTCCCTTGAGATATAGCCGCCAAGGAAGCCTGTCAGCTCCTTCGTCGCCCCCCAACCGACGAGTCGCACGCGCGAGCCCGGCGTCCAACGGTCGCGCGTCCCCGGCTCCGCCAGGCGGGCGGGATCTGACGCGGCGGGTCGCGCCAGGTGGAGCAGGGCGACGTCGTGCGTCGAACTCAGCTGCTCCCACGCGGGATGGCGGATCACCTCGTCGACGGCGATGGTTTCGCCGCCAGACTCCCTCTCGTAACAACCCACGACCCCCTTCAGCCTGCGCGCCGGAAGCGACGTGCTCTGGTCCCCTACGCAGTGGGCAGCGGTCAGGATCCAGCGGCTTTCGATCAGTGCACCGCCGCAGGTGAACTGCCCGTCGACGCGAACCTGGGCGACCCACTGCTCCGATCGCTCGGCCTCCTCGCCACCGATGATTGCCAGTGCCGTCGCAATCCCCAGCACTCCCAACGCGATAGCGGTGGCGACGAAGAGGCGAGACCTCATTGCAATCATCGAACTCAGTAGGGCGGGAGGTCCTCGTACCAGTCGCCGAGGACTTTGAAGGCGCGCCAGAAGCGTTGCTTGGTGCCCTCCTCGTCGAGTGAATCGTCGATGTCGGGGGTGTAGAGGGCATCGATCGTGGGGGTGAAGGCCTGGATCTCTTCCTCGCGTGGCTCGATCGGCCGCGACAGCGGGATCTGGAGGCCGTTGAGGACTCGGAGGGCGGGCTCTCCCATCACCACGACGATTTTCGGCTGCACGACCGCGAGCTCGGTGACCATGCGTTCGACGCACTCCTCGGCCGCCAGGTCCGGCTCGGCAATCGGGCACTTGACGCAGAGCGTGCCGTAGACGACGAGGGGATCGATCCCCAGCCGTTTGAAGCTTTTCATCAGCGCGTTGCCGGCCCGCCCGTAGAAAGCAACGCCCTCTTCGATCTCCGCGACGCCGGGAGCGTGCTTGATCATGAAGATGTCGGCCTGGGGATGGCCGGAGCCCAGCACCGGCATCAGCTTGCCGCGCGGGCAGTGGGGGCAATCCTGCAGCTCGTGGGTCAGCTGGTTGAGCTCGCGGATCGCCCGCTCCAGGTACTTCTCTCTGATCTCGTCGTCGGTCGCTCTCACGCTGGACGATCTCTTTGACGGAGCCGCCGCGTGTCCTTTCGCGGCTTCCTGTTGCATCAGCTCTTGCTCGCCGAGCGCCGCTTCCGCGGCCGCCCTCCCCGCACCGGTTTTGCGTCGTCGACGCTGCGTTTTGGCGCCTTCGGCCTGCCGGCGGTCTGCAGCAGCTTCAGCGCCTGCACGTAGACGAGGTTCTTGTGCTTGCGGGTGATGTCGGCGTCCCGCATCGCCTCGAGGAACTCCTCGGGCCCGTCGAAATCGTGGATCCGCACCCGCACGCTGCCGAGCCCCTGGGCGACGTGGCTGTCCGAGCCGGCGCCGGGGACGATCCGGTACTTGCCGGCGAAGCGCTCGGCCTCTTCGTTGAAGGCGGTCAGCGCGACGCGCGGGTTGAAGACCTCGAGGATGTCGATCTCCTCGACGATGTCGAGAAGGTGCTCGTAGTCGGGCACCGAGTGAAAGCGGTCGAACGGGTGAGGGACGTAGACCAGCCCCCCTTGGCGGCGGATCTCGGCGATCGTCTCTTCCATCGTCATCCCGCGCGGGATCTTCTCCTCGAGGAAGAGCCCGATCACCTCGCCCTGCTCGGCGGTCTTCACCTCCTCGGCGACGATCACCTTGATGTCGCCCATCTCCTCCGCGATCCGCCGCGCCTCCAGCGCGCCGGAGACCTCGTTGTGGTCGGTGATCGCGATCGCCCCCAGGCCTCGATCCCGAGCCGTCTCCAGCAGCACCTCGACCGGGGTCGCGCAGTCGGGCGAGTGGTCGGTGTGCATGTGGAGGTCGACCTCGACCAAGGGACGTTTGGCGATTCTCCGTCGCGCCTCGGGGTTGCCGGTCGGGTCGTGCCGCCGCGCGATGAGGCGCCGGTAGACCGTCTCGAGCTCAGCGGCCACCTGCGCCCAATCGCGCGAGGCCCCGGCCGGCTCGATCAGCTCATAGGGGCCGGGGAAGTAGCGCTCCAGCAGCTCCGCCGTGTCCGGGGAGATGACCGTCCGGGCATCGAGGCGGCCAAAGAAGATCTCGACCAGCGGCCTGGCGACGTGAGTCGAGAGCACCCGCTCCTGCGGAGCGTGGAAGGTGGCGACGTTGAGCGAGGAAGAATGGCGAAGCGCCGCCGAGGCGACGCTGGGGGCGAAGGGGTCGTGGACGTGGACGATGTCGAAGCTGCTCGAGCCGAACAGCTTCTTGACCCGGTTGCCGGAATCGACGACCACAACCTCGTGGCCCCGTCGCTCCAGCTCCTCCGAAACCCCCTCGACGAAGTCATTGACCCCGTTGCGGGCGCTCCGCGGGAACGGCGTGACCTGGGCTATCGAGAGACGCTCAGCCGACACGACAAGCAGGATAGGGGCCGCGCCTGAAGCGGGTCCCTGGGGCCGATGAGGCCCCAGGGCTGGTTACGCCTCGGCGAGTTTCGACCGGTTACGCCTCGGCAGAGGTCTCGGCCGCCGATGCCTTCGGCGCCCCGGCCACCGGACTGCCCTTGCCGCGGGCGTTTGCCGCGATGAACTCCTCGGTCTGCTCGCGGGCTTCGTCGTCGGGGCGCTGGCTGTGCGGCGACTTCATCAGGTAGCTGGAGGGCCCGTCGAGCTGGCCGGAGATGCCGTTGTTGAGCGCCAGCTTGATCAGCCGCACCGCGTCGATCACGACGCCGGCCGAGTTCGGCGAGTCCCAGACCTCGAGCTTCAGCTCGACGTTGAGCGGCACGTCGCCGAAGGCTTTGCCCTCGACGCGGATGTGCGCCCACTTGCGGTCGGTAAGCCAGGGCACGTAGTCGGACGGGCCGACGTGGACCTGGTCGTCGGGCAGCTCATGGCCCATGATCGAGGTCACCGCGTTGGTCTTTGAGATCTTCTTCGAGTCGAGCCGCTCGCGCTCGAGCATGTTGAAGAAGTCCATGTTGCCGCCGACGTTGAGCTGGCTGGTCCGCTCCATCCGCACGCCGCGGTCGTGGAAGAGGCGGGCGAGCTGGCGGTGGACGATCGTGGCGCCGACCTGGGACTTGATGTCGTCGCCGATGATCGGCAGGCCGGCCTCCTGGAAGCGCTTGTCCCAGTAGTCCTCGCGGGCGATGAAGACCGGCAGGCAGTTGACGAAGCCGACGCCGGCCTTCAGCGCCTGCTCGACGTACCACTTGGTCGCCTCCTCGGAGCCGACCGGCAGGTAACAGACCAGGACATCGGCCTTGGTCTCCTTGAGGATGCCGACGATGTCGGCGGTCTCCCCTGGGGCTTTGGTGATCTTCTGTTTGAGGTACTTGCCGAGGCCGTCGTGGGTCATTCCCCGCTCGACCTTGACGCCCAGCTCCGGGACGTCGGCGAACTTGATCGTGTCGTTCTGGCCCGACCAGATCGCCTCGGAGAGGTCTTTGCCGACCTTCTCGGCGTCGATGTCGAAGGCAGCGACGAACTCGACGTCGCGGACGTGGTAGCCGCCAAGGTCGACGTGCATCAGTCCCGGGACTTCATCGTTGGGGTCCGCGTCCTTGTAGTACTGGATCCCCTGGATGAAGGAGTTGGCGCAGTTGCCGACGCCGACTATCGCGACGCGGACCTTCTCGTCCTGACGGCCAGCGCCATTGGCGCCGGATGCTCCGTTGGTCTCACTCATGAAGCTCGAAATCCTCCTCGGTCTGGCTGGGTGGCAAAACACACCCGCAGACTTGACTGGTTACAGGTCAGATGGCGTGTTGTTCTCGCTCGATAGCTCGTTTCGGACATGCCATACGCGCTGGATCACGGTGACGATGGTCAGTGCCGCGATCACGTAGATCGCCGGCGCCAGGAGCTCGAAATCGCCGAGCCCGGCACCCTTAGCGAAGATTAAGCCGATCGAAAGTAGCACTACCCTGACCGGCCGCGTCGCCAAGCCGACCTTGCACTCGACGCCCAGAGCCTCGGCCCGAGCACGCGTGTAGGAGACCATCAGCGACCCGAGCACCGCGACCACGCACATCGCGGCGGCGAAGTCATCGCCGGTCGCGGCGAAGTAACCGGCGACCGCGGCAAGGACGATCCCCTCCTCGATCCGGTCCAGGGTCGAGTCGAGGAAGGCGCCGAACAGCGTCCCCTTGCCCGACATCCGCGAGTAGCGGCCGTCGAGCGTGTCCATCACCGAGCCGAGGATGAAGGCGATGCCGGCGAGGAAGAAAAGCCGCTGGGTCACCAGCGCGGCCGCGACGAGGTTGCCGATCATCCCGACCATCGAGATCGCGTTGGGCGTGAGGCGGGACTCGATCAGGCGTTCGCGGGCATAGGAACGAAGCTCCTGCCCGTTGCGACTCGCGGCACGGCCGTTGCGACGACCGCCTGGGGCCCGAGGGGGCGCCGAGGGTTCCATTGCCCGTGAGGCTAAACGGTTGCGGGGAGGTTGGGCACGCGAAGGGCGGAAACTCGGGCCTACGCCTCGGCCTCTTGCGGGGACGAGGTCCGCCAGGCCCAGGCCTCCGGCCGCGCCCTGGCGAGCAGCCGGTGCGCGACCACGGCGGCCGTCAGCGCCACCATCCAGCCCAGCGCCGCGTCGACCCAGTAGTGATTCGCGGTGACGATCGTCACCCAGACAACCAGGAACGGCCAGAGCGCCCAGATGGCTTTCGCGAGCCAGTGGCGGCAGACCATGAAGCCGCTGGCGCCGATCATCATCGCGAAGGCGCAGTGCATGCTCGGCACCGCGGCGTAGGGGTTGATGAAGACTTTGGCCAGGGTCGAGTCGTGATTGACGTTGGAGAAGTCGTTGATCGTGTCGACGAAGCCGAGGTCGGGGAACATCCGCGGCGGCGCGGTCGGATAGAGGGTGTAGCCGATCAGCGCCAGCCCCATCGAGACGACGAACATGTTGCGCACGAAGTAATAGGACTCGTTGCGGAAGAGGTAGAGCCAGACCAGGAACCCGAGCGCGATCGAGAACTGCGCGTTGAGGTAGATCTGGTTGGCGAAGTCGATGATTCCCTGCGCGGGCAGGAAGAATGCCTGCAGGCTCGGCTCGAAGAAGGTGCCGATCGATTTCTCGAAGTCGATCACCTGCTGGCCGTGGTTCATCGCGATCCCTTTATTCCCGTCGGCGATCCCGCGGACGGCCGTGTAGGCGAGATCAACCGCAACGAGGATCGCGGCTTGGAAACCGAGGTCCCCCCAGCCCTTGGGCAGCTTGGAACCGACCGCTTTGAAGGCCCGAGACATCCGGGCATTGTAGATACCAGTTAAGCGATGTACTTGACGACCCTGTCGATGACCGTGGGATCGTCAATCCAGGGCCAGTGGCCACCGCCGGGAATCAGCTCCAGCTCGGAGTTGGGAAGGGCACTGGCATAGCCCTCGGCAAAGCGGATCGGGAGGTAGGCATCTCGCTCTCCCCAGACGACGAGCGAGGGACAGGTGAGCTTGCTCAGATCTTTGCCGGCGGTGGCGAGAAGGTCGGGGTCGGCGTGGCGGTAGAGGGCGAGGACGGCAGCCTTGGTCCCCTTGTCCCAGTGGCGCCAGATCAGGTCGACGAACTCGGGTGGCATCGCGCTGCGGTCGCCGCGAGCCTGACGCATGATCAGCTCGAAGGCGGGCTTGGCCGTGGTCGCATTGAGGATCTCGCCGATCGGGCGGCGGCGCCAGAGCTGGGCGATCCAGTGCCAGCGATAGCCGGGAAGCAGCGGCACCGCATCGATGATGACCAGGCGCTCCACGAGGTCCGGACGCCGCTGGGCCCCGATCAGCGCCAGCCCGCCCCAGTCGTGGAGGACCACCTTTCGCTGCTCGACCCCCAACTCGTCGAGGCAGCGCTCGAGGAACGCCGAGAGGCCGAACATCGAGTAGTCGAACCGAGCCGGGTCCGGCCGGTCGGACCGCCCCCATCCGGGCATGTCGATCGCCACCGCCGGCCCGCCCCGCTCCATGAACGGCAGCCAATCCTCACTGTGGGTGGGGTTGCCGTGAAAGTAGACCGTCGGCGTTCCCTCCCCCGGCACCCGCCGGTAGAAGACCTTGACCCCGTCGAGAACAAGCTCCGCCTCTTCGACCACACCCGCCATCAGCGGAACCATATTGGTGGGGGGAGCGCATATAGGGTCGCGCCATGACCTGGAAGCGGGTGGAAAAACGGCGAGTGCGGGCGGTCCGGGACCGGCTGCGGGAGATGTATGGGCGGCCGGTCAACGAGCCGCACGGGAAACCGATTGCCGAGCTGGTCAAGACCGTGCTCTCCCAGCACACCAACGACCGCAACCGGGACCGGGCCTTCGCCGCCCTGCGCGAGCGCTTCCCTTCCTGGGAGGAGGTCCGCGACGCGCCGGTCTCCGAGATCGAGGAGGCGATCCGGCCCGGCGGCCTCGGCAAGCAGAAGGCGCCGCGGATCCAGGCGATCCTCGAGCAGCTCGGCGAGCCCCCCAACCTCGACTGGACCAAGACCGCGTCGCGCGAGGAGTCGCTGGAATTCCTCCTGGCGCTGCCCGGGGTCGGGCGGAAAACCGCCGCCTGCGTGCTGATCTTCACCTGGGACATTCCCGAGATCCCGGTCGACGTCCACATCCACCGGGTCGGGGGGCGCCTTGGGGTCTTCCCCCCAAAGGCCTCATTCGAGCGAGCCCACGACGAGATGCTGGCCGTCGTCGACCCCGCGGACGCCTACGAGCTGCATATGAACCTGATCCGCCACGGGCGTGAGGTCTGCCGCCCGAAACCGCGTTGTGGGGAGTGCGAGCTGCGTCGCATGTGCCCCTGGTACCGTGCCGGGCGAAAATGAGCAAGAAGACCTTTGTCATCTTCGGGCTGCTGGTCCTTTTCCTCGCGGGCCTCATTCCCTGGCTCGCCTTCCGCTCGGACGGAGACGCCAGCGCGGGAGCCGAGGAGGTGCCGGCCGGCCTCGAGGCGGGCCAGAGCCTGTTCCAGACCAACTGCGGCGACTGCCACACCCTCTACGCGGCCGGGACCGACGGCAACTTCGGCCCCGACCTCGATGTGCTGCTGGCGAAAAATGGGCTGCCCACCGGTGAGGGTGCCGAGGAAGCGATCGAGGGCACCGAAGAAATCGTGCTCGACACGATCGAAGAAGGCGCCGACAGCACGACGACAGCCGGCCGGATGCCGGGCGGGATCCTCTCCGGCGAACAGGCCAAACAGGTCGCCGAATTCGTCGCCAACACCGCCGGCAAGGGCTAGAACCGAAGCCCACTCCGCACCGCGGCGCACTGCCAGCGCGATCGCGCTAAACATGGGTAGGAAGGCCGGGATGGAATGGTCATCCTCTGCCTGCCACTTGGCAATACGAAGAAAGGTTGCCATACTGACACTTAGATTTTTTGCCAGTCACAACTAAACCCTGGAGGTAAGGGCAGTGGGAAAGACGATTGGGATCGACCTAGGCACGACCAACTCCTGCGTCGCCGTCATGGAGGGCGGTGAGCCGACTGTCCTCGAGAACGCCGAGGGGGGACGCACGACCCCGTCGGTTGTCGCCTTCACGGAGTCTGATGACCGCCTCGTCGGCACCGTCGCCAAACGCCAGGCGGTGATGAACCCCGAGAACACGATCTTCTCGATCAAGCGCTTCATGGGCCGCAAGG
>JBBDYO010000038.1:0-29052 GCA_040901495.1 Solirubrobacterales bacterium | reverse complement strand
ACACCTACCCGACGATCCGCATCGACGAGAACGACGCCGACGTCGGTCACGAGGCAACGGTCTCGAAAATCGGCGACGAGCAGCTCTTCTACCTGCAGAGCCACGGGCTCGACGAGGAGGAGGCCTCGAAGATGATCGTCAACGGCTTCATCGAGCCGGTCACCAAAGAGCTGCCGATGGAGTACGCGGTCGAGCTCAACCGGCTGATCGAGCTGCAGATGGAGGGAAGCATTGGCTGAGGTCGCGACCGAACCCGCTTGGCTTTCGGAGAGGCGCCAGCGGGGCGCCTCTCTCGCGCAGGAGCTCCCCCTCCCCGATCAGAAGGCGAAGGGCTGGGAATTCACCGACCTTTCCGGGCTCGAGATCGACTCGTTCGCAGCCACCGCCGCAAACGCCTCGATCGACGGCGCCGACGGCGTGACGGTGATGCCGCTCGCCGAGGCAATCGAATCCCACGACGAGCTGCTGCGCGAGCGGCTCGGCTCGCTGGTGCCGATTGAGGACCCGTTCGTCGCTCGCAACGAGGCGAGCTGGCGCGACGGGGTCTTGGTCCACGTGCCTCGCGGAGTCAAGGTCGAGGAGCCGATCCGGGTCGAGCTGCCGCTCGATGAGGACGGCGCGGCGGTCTCCTGGCGCACCCTGGTCGTGCTCGAGGAGGGTGCCGAGGCCGAGGTCTGGGAGCACTGCTCTTCGCAAGGCGACGAGACCGAGGCGCTGATCAACTCGGTGGTTGAGCTGCACGTCGGCCAGGCGGCGACGCTGCGCTACATCAGCACCCAGGACATCTCCGAGCGGGCCTGGATCTTCGCGACGCAGCGCGCCCAGGTCGAACGCGACGGTCGCCTCGACTGGACGGCCCTCGGCTTCGGCTCGGCTCGGGGCAAGGTGCGGATGGAGACCAACCTCGCCGGCCCGGGCTCCGAGGCGCGGGTAACGGGCGGCTACGCCGGCGGCCCAGGCCAGCACCTCGACTTCGACACCACCCAGGAGCACGCCGCTCCCAACACCTTCTCCGACCTCGCCTTCCGCGGCGTCCTCGCCGCCGGGGCAACGGCTGTCTGGCGGGGAATGATCCGCGTCGACCCGGGTGCCCAGGGCACCGACGCCTTCCAGGAGTGCCGCAACCTGCTGCTCTCCACCGATGCCCACGCCGACGCGATCCCGGGCCTCGAGATCGAAGCCGACGACGTCCGCTGCACCCACGCCGCGGCGATCGCGCAAATCGACCGCGACCAACTCTTCTACCTGACCTCCCGCGGACTCGACCCGGCAGCGGCCAAAAGCCTGATCATCGAAGGCTTCCTCGAGTCGCTGGTCGAACGGCTGGCCGAGGGCTCCGTCCGCGACGAGATCTCCGCCGCGCTCGAGAAGCGCCTAGCCGAGATCCTCTGAAACCGCCTGCTGCTTTCTGCGGCGCTCGGTGAGCGTGGTCTTGAGGATCGAGCCGACCACAATCAGGAGCGGCGGCAGGTAAAGCGCCCACGTCCAGTGGCCGACATGGGCGAGCGGAAGCATCGCCCTAGCTTAGACCGAGCGCGTGCCACGGACGTGCCGGGAGTTGACCGCCGTATAGATGGTCAAACCCATGGCACCCCCCCTAGCCGTTGGCCACCGAGAGGAGGTAGAGGCCGAAGCAGGTGAAGGCGACCATCACGGCGAGCATCCAATACTGGGAGCGGGCCGCCTGGCGGTAGTTGCCCCAGTAGGCGGTGGCGCGGTCGTGGGCAAGCGTCAGGGCGATCACGTGCCCGACGATGAGGGTGCCTACCTGCACGTACCAGATCATGTTGGCGCTGATGGCTTGGTAGTCGACGCTCCACGACGCCGTGCCGAAGAGATCGGTGGTCGCGGTGCCCAGTGGATCGGACAGCAGGTAGGCGAACTGAGCCTGCTCCTGGAAGACGAAGAAGCTGAAGTAGTGGGCGGCGAGGTAAGCGAAGGCGATCGGGATCAGGGTGTGGGCGAAGCCAGAGCGCAGTTTCTTCAACGGTGGCGCGCCGCCGACGGTTGACATCCCGCGCACGCCGATCAGATAGACCAGCCAGACACCGGCAAAGCAGAGCAGGAGGAAGATCGTGCTGGAGAGGCGTTGCGCGCCGACGGGGCCGAGTCCGATGTCGCCCAGCCATTCGGCGACCTTCGTTATCGCGTCCTTGAAGGCGCCCTCCTGCCCGCCATCAAAGCTGGTCGTGGCTATCGAGGCGATCGCGATCGCCACCGAGCCAGGCAAGGTCGCCCAGCTCGTCGCCGCCGACAGCGGCCGCCTCACCCCCAGACGGCCGTCCTTGACGCCAAACGACCCAAGCTGGGCGAACATGCCGAAGTAGACGGCGAAGACCTCTCCCCGCTTGCACCATTTCTCGACGCCGAACAGCGACATCATCGCCAGCGTGTACGCGGAGTAGACGAAGACGGCGAAGGCGGTGGTCTCCGGAGACACGCCGGCGGTCAGGCCTCCACTCGATCCGTAGACGATCTCGAGCCAGACGAAGGCGAGCAGCCCAATCGCCGCCGGCCAACGGCCCAGCGCCTCCGGGTAGGTGAGATGGGCGGGACGCTGCCCGGCCAGCGCGGTGAAGGCACCGCCCACCACCCGGCCGATCGCCCGCCACGGATTGAAGGCGCGGAAGACATCGCCGAGCAGGACGCTGAGCAGCGGAAAGCCGAGCCAGACCGTGATGAAGACGAAAGTGATGGCGAAGTTGCGATCGGGCGCTTCGGTGCCGCGCAACCCGGCGTAGACGGTGAAGCCGAGGAGGAAGACCGAAACCGCTCCACAGAGGACCTGCGCCGGCAGTCCGACCAGGGCTCGCGAGAGCCCCGCTCCGAGGGGACGCCATCGTTCCCTCTCGAAGCGGGGCTCGCGCCACCCAATCGACAGCGCGAAGAAGGAGACGATCAGG
Organism: Solirubrobacterales bacterium; assembly: GCA_040901495.1. Taxonomy (GTDB): domain Bacteria; phylum Actinomycetota; class Thermoleophilia; order Solirubrobacterales; family 70-9; genus VRUE01. The sequence goes on along the minus strand of JBBDYO010000038.1, from coordinate 26,149 downwards.
ACGATCGACGCCCCCCACGCGAACAGCCAGGCCGGGATCGGCAGATCCTCCGGCGCGGGCAGCGCGTGCGCGAGCGGAAGCAGGCTCATGGATTGACTTGGATCTCCGCGATCTGCTCGCCGCTCCCATGCAGCTCGGCCTCGAAAATCCCTTCGATGTCGGCCGGGAAGGAGAGCGTGACCGTCCCACCAGCCGGGATCTCCTTGCTGACGTCGTAGGTGTGGATATGGACCTCGTCGCTGGTGTCGGAGGTCACCTTGAAGCGGATCTGATCTCCCGCCTCATAGGAGAGCTGCTCCACCCCGCCGACCGGCTCTCCGCCCTTGACCACGATGGTGGGAATCGCCGGCTTCGGCGGCTTGGTCGGTTCGGTGGTGGGCTGAGCCGTCGCCGTCGTGTTGGTGCCCCCGTCGTCCTCTTCGCTGCCCTTCAGCAGGATCAGCAGCACGACCGCCGCGGCAACCAAGGCAATGCCCAGCAATACACGTCCGGTGTTCGATTTCATGCTCGCTCCTTTGTCGATGGCGTGGATCGACTGCATCCCGCCAAATCGGGTCGGGCGGCGCACTCCGCCGCCCGGTACCTCTGGACTAGGCAGCGAGTGGCGGCGGGCGTTGAGCGAGGCCGAAGGCGATCAGCAGTCCGCCGCTGACCATGGGCACGTTGGGGCCGGCCGGCCGTGCCTGGCTCGGCGCCGAGCGGCGACGCCGCCGTAGCCCGCCGCGTTCGGCGAGGCGCACGATCGTCTCGCAGCCCGGGTAGATGCCGACCAGCAGCGAGACGACCAGCAGGAGCAGCGGAACGACGGGCAGCACGACCTCGATATGGCCGTGCAGTTGAGCAACGACAAGGACCAGGCCGCTGATCGCGACCGGTACCGCCGGGTGTCGGCTATGCCGCGGTAACACCGTCCAGCAAGCGCCAGTTGGCCTTGAAAGCGGACTCGGCCGCAGCCACCAGAGCATCGGGGTCGGCGTCGGCGAGGTGCGCCTCGATCAGAGAGCGGCCCTCGGCGGCATGATCGACATCGGCCTTCTCGTGGACGCGGAAGTACTCGTTGCCGGCACCGTCGCCAACTCCGTAGTGCTCCGCCAAGCCCTGCCGCTTGGTCTGTGAGATCGCCGGCTGGCCGCTCTCGATCGCATAGAGGCGCACGAGCTGGGAGAGAAGGTCGTCGCTCGCGGTCCACGCGTCGACGCACTCCTTGGTCTCGGGCGTCGGGACGGCGGCGACGTCGCCGCCGACGGCCTCGACGAAGCCGTCCCAGAGGGCAATGTGGTCAGCCTCCTCGGCGGCGTGGCGGCGCAGCTCGGCGCGCTCGTCCTCGGGAACGGACTCGGCGACGGAGGCGCTGAGGCGAGCGATCGCGGCGGTCGCGTGACGGTACTGGCCGGAGTACTCGGCCAGCTTCTCACGGCTCAGCTCACCGGCCGACCAGCGCTGGTAGAAGGGGTGCTCGAGCACGTTCCAGCGGGCCCGGGCCTGCTCAATCCTCTGCCAGACGTCATTGCTCACTTGAGTGCCTCCTTGGTCGCCAGTGCTGGGGTTGCCAGGATAACGTCCCGGGGTGCGCCCGGAACGAGACACGATCGCAACACCCGACCTGCCGGAGGGAATCGAGTGGGTCGGCGAGGCTCCAGAGTCGATGCCGGCCCTTACCGCGGCCGGGCCGGCCATCGTCCACTTCCTCGACTTTGCCCAGCTGAACAGCGTGCGGACGCTGCCCTACCTAACTGAGTGGGACAAGCGCTACCGGGAGGCGGGGCTGCGGACGATCGGGGTCCAGGCGCCGCGCTTCCCGTTCGGCGCCGACCCCGCGGCGGTTGCGTCCGGGCTCGAGGAGCTTGGCGTCTCCTTCCCGGTCGCGATCGATGCCGAGCGGCAGCTCTGGCGCGAGTACGGATGCAAGGGCTGGCCGAGCCTCTTCCTCTGGGGGCAGGGTGGAGCGCTGGCCTGGTTCCATTTTGGAGAGGGCGAATACCAGGGGACCGAGGAGGCGATCCAGGGGGAGCTTCGCGAGATCGACTCGCTGCGAAGCTTCCCCGCCCCGATGGACCCCCTGCGCGCGACCGACGCGCAGGGCGCGACCGTGATCGCACCGACCGCGGAGGTCTTCCCCGGTGGCTCATGGGAGAGCCCCTGGACCGCCGGCGAGGACGGAGATGAGCTGCGAATCGACTACGAGGCGGGCGGCGCCTACGCGACGGTCGAGGGCGGTGGCGAGATCGAGATCGCGTTGGAGGGAACGAGTGCCGGGACGATCGAGGTGAGCGGCCCCGCCCTCTACGCCCTGGCCGAGCACGCTCACCACGAGAACCACTCGATCGTGCTCCGCCCCTCCCCCGGCCTGCGCATCTGGTCGGTCAGCTTCGCCGCGGGCATCCCCTAGCAATTGCCGGAATGCTGGCTATCCTCAGCCAGGTGGGTGCCAGGGGGAAACGACTGAGCTGCGTCGTGCTCGCGGCTTGTATGTGCGTCATAGGGATAGGGCCGTCATCGGCCCTTGCGGACGACGGCAACTCTGTGCCGCCCAACCTCGAACTCACGGCATCGGGCACGAACGAAGCTCCCGTCGGGCTCCATGGCGGATCGCTGGCCTACTACGAGACCAAAGAACCCGACTTGAGCTGGGGCTACACGGCCAACAGCAACGTAACCTTCACCTGCCTGATCGACGGCCAGCCAGCGCCCTGCTCGAAGTCTTACTACGACGAATGCTGCCGGGTGGTGCGCCCGCTCACACCGCGCATCCTCTGCCGTCCGCGCGCGAAAAAGCACGCCGCGGCCTCGGTCAAACGGGGAAAACCATGCAGGCCGAGGCCGAGACCAATCGGAGAGCCGTACGTGCCTCCTGGGAGGACATTGGGATACGGCCCCTACACCGGCTGGGTCCCGATTCCGGAGAACCTCTCACACGGCGAGCACATGATCACCGTGATCGCCTCAGACGAGGACGGTGTCGACCCCACTCCCCCGACCGTTACCGCCGTCTACGACATCGTGGCACCGAATGCTCCGACGATCCTCTCCGCACCGCCCCGCTCAAGCAGCGATCCGACCCCGAGATTCAAATTCACGGCGACCGATGAAAGAAAGCTCTACGACACCTACAATGACCCGTTCTCGGCCAGCCTGCGACGGCTCAAGCCCACACCCGGCAAGCCGGTCTACAACGGAAGCCCGGGCGGCGATTACCTCGAATGGAGGGGGCCGTTCTGCCCCACGCTCTTCCGCTGCACCGAGGTGGTCTGGCCCGTCTACTCCGGCTACGGCGAGGGCGGCACCAGCTTCGGCATCCGCGAGCACCTCGTCCCGGGCCTCTACGAATTCAGGGTCAGCGTCAGCGACACCGTCTTCAACGAGTCGCCGAGCACGAGGTACCGGTTCAGAGTGACCGAGCCGGCCCCTTAGTCGTCAGCGATCCGCACCTGGAAGGGCGCGGCGAGCGTTCGACGATCGAACTTGCCGAAGACCAGGGCTGAAGCAGTGAACCGGTAGGTACCCGGCGCGGCGCCGGCGGGTATCGGGAAGGCGACGCAAGGCGAGGCCTCGGCGCCGGCGAGGGTCCAGCGGAAGTCCTCCACCTGCTGCTTCGGGACCGGCGGCCGCAGGACCCTGACCCATTTGTCGCCATCGGCCCGGTCGATGGGAAGGCCCGGCCGCAGACTCACCGGAACCGTGCCGAGGTTGAGGGCACGCGCGTAGGCAGTCTCTCCGGGCCGGAACGTCGTATCGCTGACCGCCAGGCGCAGTTTCACCTTCCGCGGCACGACAAGGAAGTACTCGGCGAAGGAGGCCAGCTCTTTGCCGCGCAGGGTGGCGAAGGAGATGTCGAAGCGGTAGAGCCCGGGGCTGGCCGGAAAGGAGAACTGGAGGAGGTCGAGGTCCTCGACGTCTCCCAAGCGCCTCCGCGTCCTGTCGACGGTGTCCAGCACCCTGCCGCTGCGGTCAACCTTGCGCAGCACGGCCTCCACTTTCCAGTTGAGGTGCAGGACACGAGTGCCGGTTTCCTTGGCGCCGAAGCGGTAGCCAAGGTGACTTCCGTCGAGCACCACCTTGGCGCCGAAGTTGAGCGCGTACATGCTGAGGTTGCGCGGCCCGAAGGGAAGTTCGCCCTCCGGCGGCGGCTTGTCCGCCGGCATGCGGTCGAGCGGCCGCTCTTCGTCGCGCACGACTTCGCCACGGCAGAACTCAGGAAGAGGCGCTGCCGTCGCCGTCGCCGCACTCAGGAGGCTCGACGCCAGGCCAATGACCAGCGTCGCCAGAGCCCCCTTCCCCGACCACGAATGTCTACGCCCGTGAGGCAAGCTCCTCGCGGATCTCTTTCGGGAGCATGAAGCGCACGTCCTCGTGGACCGTGCGCAGCTCGGAGACGTCGGCAGCGCCGCGCTCGCGGAAGAACTCGACCAGCCGCTCGACCAGCTCCTCGGGCGCGCTGGCGCCGGAGGTGATGCCAACGGTCTCGACTCCCTCCAACCACTCCTCCCGAACCTGGGTGTGGTTGTCGATCAGGTGGGAGGCGGCCCCATGTTCACGGGCCACCTCGACCAGGCGGTTCGAGTTGGACGAGTTGGTCGAGCCGATCACCAGGACCAGGTCGCACTCCCGCGCCAGCTGCTTGACGGCGATCTGGCGATTGGTCGTCGCGTAACAGATGTCATCGGACTTGGAGCTGACGATGCCGGGAAACTTGGCGCGCAGGGCGGCGATGACCTCCGCCGTCTCGTCAACCGAGAGCGTCGTCTGGGTGATGAAGGCGACCTTCGACGGATCCGGCACCTCGAGGCTCTCGACCTCGTCCGCGGTTTCGATCAGGACGATGCTGTCCGGGGCCTCGCCGGTGGTCCCTTCCACCTCCTCGTGGCCCTCGTGGCCGATCATCACGATCGTGTAGCCGTCGGCGGCGAAGCGGCGGGCGGAGACGTGGACCTTGGTGACGAGCGGACAGGTGGCGTCGATCGTCCTCAGCTGACGGGTGGCGGCGTTCTCGTGGACCGCGGGGGCGACGCCGTGGGCGGAGAAGACGACCATCTTCCCCTCGGGGACTTCGGACTCCTCTTCGACGAAAATCGCCCCCCGCTTAGCCAGTTCCTCGACGACGTGCTTGTTGTGGACGATCTCTTTGCGGACGTAGACCGGCGCCCCGTAGAGCTCGAGCGCCCGCTCGACCGTCTGCACGGCTCGGTCCACGCCTGCGCAGTAGCCGCGGGGCGCTGCAAGGAGGACCTTTTTTGGGCCGGAGGTGGCGGTTGAGGACATGACGGCAGGGTAGATGATCGACTCCTTGACCAGCCCAGGCCCAAATGCCGCAGGTCGCCGGATCGGCATTCCGCGGTGACGGTCTTGCGAGAAACGCCGCAACACGGTCCCAACGGCCCGCCGAAGCTAGCCTTGCACTCCATGAGCACGATGATGACCACCGGCAGCCACCTCGAACGGCTGACCGCTGTCGACGCCTCGTTCCTGAGCAACGAGACGTCGTCCAGCCACATGCACATCGGGGGCCTGCTGATCTTCGAGGGCCCACCGCCTCGCTACGTCGACCTGGTCGAGCACGTGCGGGGACGCCTGGCACAGGTTCCGCGCTTCCGCCAGCGCCTCGTCGTGCCGCCACTGGAGGCGGGCCGTCCGCTTTGGGCTGACGACGTCAACTTCAACCTCACCTACCACATCCGCCACACCGCGCTGCCCGAGCCGGGAGGCGAGGAGGAGCTGCGGCGCCTCACCGGGCGCGTCTTCTCCCAGCAGCTCGACCGATCCAAGCCGCTGTGGGAGATGTGGCTGGTGCAGGGGCTCGAGCGCGACCGCTTCGCGATCCTCACCAAGACCCACCACGCCGCCGTCGACGGCATCTCCGGCGTCGATATCGGGACCGTGCTGTTCGACCTCGAGCCGGTGCCGGAGCCGACCCCGGTCGATGACAACTGGGTCCCCCAGCCTTTTCCCAGCACCAGCCAGCTGATCGCTCGCGGCGCCTCGGACGCCGCGGCCGCGCCACTGAAGTTGGCCGAGCAGGCGATCGAGGCGGCGCGGCATCCCGAGACCGCCGCCCGGCGGGTCGCCGAAGCGCTGGAGGGGGTCGGCGAGATCGTCGGGGCGCTGGCGAACCCGGCGCCCACGGTGCCGCTGAACCAGCCAATCGGCCCGCACCGGCGCTTCGTCTTCGCCCGCTCGGAGCTGGCGACGTTCAAACGGATCAAGGACACGCTCGGGGGGACGGTCAACGACGTGGTGCTCACCGTCGTCACCGGCGCCCTGCGCAACTGGCTGCAGGAGCGCGGGGTTCGCACCGAGGGCCTCGAGCTGCGGGCCCTTGTGCCAGTCTCGATCCGCGGAGAGAACGAGCGGGGCGAGCTCGGCAACAAGCTGGCCGTGATGCGCGGGCCGCTGCCCGTTTACCTCGAGGACCCGGTACGACGGCTGCGAGTGGTCAGCGAGCAGATGGAGGGGCTGAAGCGATCCAAACAGGCGCTGGGCGCCGAGGTGATCTCTCGGTTCAACGACTTCGCGCCCCCCACCCTGCTGGCCCAGGCCTCGCGGCTCAACTTCTCGACCCGGCTCTTCAACCTGATCGTGACCAACGTGCCGGGACCACAGCTGCCGCTCTATGTATTGGGGCGCGAGCTTCAGGAGGCCTTCCCGGTCGCTTTCCTGCCCGAGAACCACGCGCTGGCGGTGGCGATCATGAGCTACAACGGAAAAGTTGGATTCGGCCTGCTCGCCGATTACGACTCGATGGACGACGTCGAGGCGATCGCCGGCGGCATCGACGAGGCGCTGGCGGAGCTGGAGGCTGCCGCCGCGGCCGCGGCGCGGTCCTGAGGGAGCCGGCACGGCGCCCTGGTTAGGCTTTCCTTGTGGCCCTGCTCATCGCACTGTTCATCGCCGTCCCGATCCTCGAGCTGTACGTGATCATCAAGGTCGGGGGGTGGATCGGAGTCTGGCCGACCCTGGGACTGCTGCTGGCCGACGCGGTTTTGGGCTCGTTGCTGTTGCGCCAGCAGGGGCGCAGCGCCTGGCAGCGCTTCAACACCGCCCTCAACGAGCGCCGCTTCCCCGGCAAGGAGGTTGCCGACGGGGCAATGATCATCGTCGGCGGGACACTGCTGCTGACCCCGGGCTTCGTCACCGACATCTTCGGCCTGCTGTTCCTGATCCCACCCACCCGCGCGATCATGCGACGGCTGCTTAAAGGGATCGTTGGGAGGCGCTTCGTCGTCCTCGGCGGACCAGCCGGAGCCGCCTACGGCGCGGCCAGCAGTGCCGGTCGCGCGTACGGATCGGCGCAGACCGAGGAGCAGCCACGCCGCGACTACGACGTGGACGGCACCGCCGAGGAGATCGACCCCGACAACCCCCGCCTCCCCGGCTAACAACCCTAGAAGCCGAGGGCGAACTTGGCGTCGTCGGTCATCATCTCCGGGGACCAGGGGGGGTCGAAGATCATCTTCGGATGGACGGCCTTGACGCCGGGGAGGTCGCCGACGAACTCCTTCATCTGCTCGGAGACCTGGGGGCCGATCGGGCAGGCGGGCGTCGTCAGCGTGAAGGTGACGTAGACGTCTTCCTTCTCGATCGCCACGTCATAGACGAGGCCGAGCGAAACGAAGTCGAGCCCCAACTCGGGGTCGATCACCTCCTCGAGGGCCTCGAACACATCTTCCTCGGTCAGCGTTTCCATCTGGTTCTCGGACATGCAGCAATGGTATCCAGGGCTACGGTTCGGGCGGCAGTGGCTCGGCGGGCCGCTCTCCACCGGCCGGCTCCAGCTCGAGCTGCCACCAGCCGACGTCGCGCCAAGCTCCGGCCTTCCAGCCGATCCGGCGGTAGACGCCGACCGCAACGAACCCGAAGCCCTCGTGGAGCGCGACGCTGGCCTCGTTGGGCAGAGTGATGCCCGCGCATGCCACCTGGAAGCGCTGCTTCTGCAGCCGCTCGAAGAGCTCGGCATAGAGCGCCCGGCCGACGCCCTGGCCGCGCTGCTCCGAGGTCACATAGACGGAGACATCGGCCGTCCAGCGATAGGCGGCACGCGCCCGATGAGGACAGGCGTAGGCGAATCCAGCCACTTCGCCGTCGTGCTCGGCAACCAACCAGGGATGGGTCGCGGTGATCCGGACGATCCGTTCGGCGAGCTCCGCCGCGTCGGGCGGGTTCTCCTCGAAGGAGGTGGGGCTTTCCGCCACATGCGGTGCGTAGATGGCGGCGCAGGCGGCGGCGTCGCGGTGCGGATCGGCGCTGCGGATGGTCATTGGGTCCAAGGCTCGCTGGAAGGAGATGGTCGGGTACGGGCAATCTAGCCGCCACGAAGCAAGACCCGGATTGCCGTCAATAGGCTGCCGGCCATGAGCAAGGATCCGGGCAAGGTGCAGCGGCGCTCGATCGGCGTCGTCTTCTCCGACGGTGGGCTGCTGGCGCTGTCCGCCGCCCGCCCAGCGGCGGCAAGTGGGCACGGCGAGGAGACGGTCGCCGCCATCCTCTGCGGCCCCGACGGAGCACCGGCCGAGGTCTCCGAGGCACTGCTCTCCACCGAGTACGGGCCGGACGGCATTCAGCGCCGCGCGACGCTTGAGCTCTGGATCGACGGGCAGGAGGGGCAGCCGCTGCGCGGAGCGGGAACGCTGATCAGCTCCAGCCCCGTGCATCACCCCGGCCTGGATGCCGAGGTCGCCTTCTTCCGCTGGGCTCTCGACGGTCGCGAGGGGCTGGGCCATTACGAGGTCGTCTGGGGCGATAACGATGGCTGAGGGCACCGAGATCAAAGCCGTGGTATCCGACTTCGGAGGGGTACTGACCACCCCCCTCCTCCAATCCTTCATGGCCTTCCAGGACCAGACCGGCATAACGACCGAGGTCCTTGGCAAGGCGATGCAGGCGGCCACCGAGGCCAACGGCGACAACCCTCTGTATGAAATGGAGCGCGGTGAGATCACCGAGGACTCCTTCCTCGAGACGCTGACCAACAGCCTCGAACCGCTGCTCGGCCATCGTCCCGAGATGCATCGCTTCAAAGAGATCTACTTCGAGGCCCTCAACCCGAACCCACAGATGATCGACCTGATGCGCGAGCTGAAGGGCGCCGGTTACCGGATGGCGATGCTCACCAACAACGTCAAGGAGTGGGAGCCCCTATGGCGCGCGATGTTGCCGGTCGACGAGATCTTCGAGACCGTCGTCGACTCCGGCTTCGTCGGCTGCCGCAAGCCGGAAGCGCGCATTTATGAGATGACGCTCGAGCGGCTCGGGCTCCCGGCCGAGTCCTGCCTCTTCGTCGACGACATCCTTGTCAACTGCGAAGGGGCCCAGAAGGCCGGCATCAACGCGGTCCACTTCCAGGACAACGACCAGGCGATCTCCGAGATCCGCGCAGCGCTGGAACGCTAGTTCTCGGAGCCGGCGCGGTCCCAGACGTAGAGCTCGACGGCCTCGACCGCCAGCTCCATCAGGCGTGGCGGGGAGAGCATCCCGAGGACGAGCTCCAGCGCATCGTCCTCGGTTACCCCGGCGTCGACGGCCTCCTCGCCGCGGAAGCCCGCGGCTAGCTTGAGAGCCTCGCGCCGGTTCTGACCGAGCGAGCCGAAGGCGCCCATCAGGAAGTCGCGATTGGGAACCGGCTGACCGACCTCGAGCGTGCCATGCCAGGCGGCGAGGATCGAGAGATCGTGCTCGTCGAGCTCCGACAGCGCTTTCGCGTAGTGGAGCTCGAGCTCCTGCTCGGGGATCTCGTCGACCCAGGCCCGGACGGCCTCACCCAGCAGTTGGCGGCGAGCCTCACGGCCGATCGAGTCGGCCATCGCGCGGATCGCGTCAGCAGGATCTACAAAGCAAAGTGACATTGCACGAGCAATGTAGACACGCCGGAAGACGTCAAAGACGGCCATACGCACGACCGGCCCTCGCCGGAGCCGACCCTATGCTGAAACGACCGCGCAATGGCACTCCACCTCATTCACGGACCCCCCAACTCCGGCCGCAAAGGCCAGATTCGGCGGCGCTTCAGCTCATCCCTTGACCGCGACCCGGTCCTCATCGTCCCCACGCTGGACGATGTCTACGCCTTCGAGCGGGAGCTGAGTGAGGGAGGTGCGGCGCTTGGGGGAGCGGTGATGACCTTCGGCGGGCTGTTCCGGACGGTGCTGGCCGCCGGAGGCTCCCCCCCGGGCCCCGAGCTGACGCCGGCGCAGCGACAGCGCGCCGCGGCTGTCGCGATCGGAGAGCAGCACGGCGGCCTCGGGCCGCTGCGGCTCTCGGCCTCTCGCCCCGGGTTCGCGTTCGCGTTCGTGCAGCTGCTCGACGAGGTACAGGACGCGGGCTTGTCGGCGGAGGAGATGGCGGCCAGCGCGGGCACCCTGGAGGGATCTGCCTACCTCAGCGACCTGACGAGCCTGTTTGCCGGCTACACGGAGGTACGCGACCGGACCGGGCGGGTCGACTCTCACGTCATCGCCCGCCGAGCGATCGAGCTCATGAGCCAGACGGGCGAGGTCTGGCGGGAACGACCCGTCTTCCTCTACGGGCTCGACGACCTCACGATCAACCAGCTCGAGCTGGTCCGCGCGCTCGCGGCGACGACAGAGGTAACGGTGGCGCTTACCCACGAGGACGGGAACGTGGCGCTGGAGGCCCGCGGCTCGCTGTTGCGGGAGTTGCGCAAGATCGGAGTCGCATCGGAGACGGCAACCGAGCCCGACCCCGCCAACACGCCGGCTCCGCTCCTCTTTCACCTCGAGCGCAATTTCGGAGACCCCCGACCTCAACGACACCCACCCGCCGGCGGGCTGACGATCCTGCGCTCGGCCGGGGAGCGCGGCGAGGCGGAGGCAATCGCGGCCGAGGTGGCGCGGCTTCTTTACGACGGCGCCGACCCGGCGGAGATCGCGATCGCGATCCGCGACCCACTGCGACGCGGCCCGACGATCGCCTCCGTGCTGGAGTCCTATGGAGTGGCGACGGCGCTCGAGGCCGACATGCCCGTTGCCGCGACATCGGTCGGCGGGACCCTGATCGCACTGCTGGAGGCGGAGCTCGGCGCTGGGCGGGCTAGCGACCTGCTGCGCTTTCTGCGGGGGCCGTCCGGGCTTGGCCGGCGACAGGCGGACTGGTTCGAGCTGGCGATCCGCCGTGGCCGCGTGCAGAGCGCGGCGGCGGCGCTGGAGCTCTGGGAAGAGCGTTACGAGCAGCTCCCCGGCGACGTGCTGCGGCTCAGGGCCGCGGTCGGAGGGCCCGCCACAGAGCTGGCCGTGGAGGTCGGCCGCCTTGCCGCGACCATGGCCTCGCGCCCGCTGCGCAGCGAGGAGGACGGACCGCCGCTTGGGCCCGGAGACGGGCTGGAGCTGCGCGCCGCCTCCGCAATCTCGACCGCGCTCGCGGACCTCTCGGAGCTCGAGGACCTCGCACCGCCGCCGCAGGAGTTGGCCGCAGCGGTCGCGGCAATCGAGTTTCGTCTTTGGAGCGGGCCGGTCGAGGGACGGGTCCGGATCGCCAGCCCCTACCGCCTCCGCGCCGCCCGTTTCGATCACGTCATCGTCCCCTCTCTGCAAGACGGCGAGTTCCCGCGCCGAGGCGGGCGCGACGACCCCTTTCTTGCCGATGCCCAACGGGAATCGCTCGGCCTCGAGAAGCGACGCGACACCGAAGCCGAGGAGCGCTACCTGTTCCACACCTGCCTTGCGCTGCCTCGCCGCCGGCTCTACCTCTCCTACCGCGACAGCGACGAGAACGGCGTGGCGGAACCGCGCTCGCCGTTCCTCGACGACGTTCGTCGCCTGCTCGACCCGCCGCCAAGCGCCGACGCCCCAGATCCGCTCGACGCTTCGCTCCTCCGTGGCCGCACCCTCGCTGAGGTCGTCCACCGCGTCGCCGAGGCCCCTTCGGAGACCGAGCTCGCGCGGGCGGTCGCCGCACACGGGCCCCACGCGGACGTGGCCTTCCTGCTCAACGCTGCGGGGGTGGACGGCGCGGCGGTTGAGGGAATCGGGGCGCGGCTTGAGCTTGCCCGAGCCGCCGAGGCCGCGACGCGAGCGCCGGGCCCGCTCTCCAACCCAGCGGCAATCGAGGCCCTCGCCGCCGTCCCCGCCTACGGCGGCACGACCCTCGAGCTGTTCGACGTCTGCTCGTATCGCTGGTTTGCCGACCACGAGCTGGACCCCCAGCAGCTCGATCCCGATCCGGACTCGCTGGTCCAGGGCGGGCTCATGCACGAGGTCCTCTACCGCCTCTACAAAGGGCCTCCCGGCGGCGACACGCTGCCGCGGATGGACTCACTCGAGGCGTGGATCGGGCGCGGCCGGCAGCTGCTCGCCGAGATCGTGGCCGAGCGCGAGCTCGGCGGGCATCCGGCCGAGCGCGCGCTGATACGACGCGTCAGCGAGCTGCTGGCGCGCTTCCTCACCGAAGAGACCGAACGCGGGATGGACGGCTTCGAGCCCTGGCTGCTGGAGGCAAAGTTCGGCGACGATGAGGAAAGCGAGCGGCCGGCGCTGGAGGTCGAGGGCTGGCGGCTGCACGGTGCGATCGACCGCGCCGATCGCACCTCCGACGGGCGCGCCCTGGTCATCGACTACAAGCTCGCCTCGAAGGTGACCGTGCGCAAGAAACTGGAGGAGGAGGCAAAGCTCCAGCTCCAGCTCTACCTCGTCGCGGTCGCAGAGCAGTGGGGAGCGCAACCTGTGGGAGGGCTGTATCACCCACTGCGCGGCACCTCCTCACGCGGACCGCGCGGCGTGGTCCTCGACGAGGCCGCCGATGAGCTCATCCCCTACAAGCTCACCGGGACCGACATCGTCGACCGCGAGGGCTTCGAGGAGCTGCTGGCAGACGCCCGCCGGCGAGCCACCGAGATCGTCGCGCGGATGCGCGAGGGCGACATCCGTCGCGACCCCGGGCCGCGACCGGAGCTTCGTGGCCACGGCGTCTGCCCGACGTATTGCGACTTCGCCTCGATCTGCCGCCGCGACCGTGCACCGGTCGAGCCAGACGACGAGGAAGGCGAGGAGCAGTGAGCGACCGGGCTCCAACACCCGAGCAGGAGAGCGCCATTGCCGCCACGGGCCGCAGTGTGTTCGTCGAGGCGGGCGCCGGCACCGGCAAGACCGGGGTGATGGTCGACCGCTACTGCCGCCTGGTCTGCGACGAAGGGGTCTCCCTCGACGCCGTGCTCGCCTTCACGTTCACCGACAAGGCGGCGACCGAGCTGCGGCAGCGAATCCGCGCCGAGCTCCAGTCCCGAGCCGACGCTGGATCGGAGCGCGCCCGCGAGCTGGTCGCCGGGATGGGCCGGGCTTGGATCACCACGATCCACGGCTTCTGCAACCGCGTTCTCGTGGGGCACCCGGTCGCGGCAGGCATCGATCCGCAGGTGAGGGTGTTCGACGGGCCGGAGATCGGGAGGATCGGCACCGAAGCGTTCGACGAGGCGCTGGAGGAGTTCCTCGCCGTCGACGACGAGGCGCGGGAGCGAACCGTCGCGGCGTTCGACGTGCGGGGGCTTGGCCCGCTTGTGATCGGGATACACGCGGAGCTGCGCAGCCGGGGGATTGCCGAGCCGCGCCTTCCCGACCCACCGACTCCCGACGTCGAGGGGGCAATACGGCGCGCCGCCGAGGCGGCGGCCACGACCCTCGAGGAGCTGCCTCCCAAAAGTTCCCGGCGGGACCTGATGGAACGGGCGATCGCAATCTTGGACGACGCCGCGGTCCCCCCCAGCCTCGACGATCTGGAAGCGCTCCGCGTCAAGAGCACGGCGAAGAACATGGAGGGCTACTGCGCGGCGATCGACGCCGCCGCGGCGAGGACGGTGGAGGCCGGCGAAGGAGGCGAGGCCTACCGCCACATCGCCACCCTGCTCGAGCTCTACTCGGCCCTCTTTCAGGCCGCCAAGGAGCGGCGCGCCGGGCTCGACTTCGAGGACCTCCAGGTCCTCGCCGCGCAACTGCTGGAGCGAGGAGAGACCGGCGATTCCTACCGCACCCGGTTCACCCACCTGATGGTCGACGAGTTCCAGGACACCAACCGCCTTCAGCTGCGGCTGATCGAGGCGCTCCGAGGCCCCAAGACACAGCTGATGGTCGTCGGCGACGAACTGCAGTCGATCTACGGGTTCCGGCACGCGGACCTCGACGTCTTCCGCGAGCAGCGCCGCGCCGCCGAAGCCGACCCAGAGGCCGAGACAATCGCCCTGAGCGGCAATTTCCGCTCCCGTTCGGAGGTGGTCGGCGCCGTCAACGCGATCGGGGAGAAGCTCCTCGGCGATGCCTTCCAGCCTTTGCGAGTCGGCGCTCTCCCCGAGCACGCGGCCCCGGAGGGGGCGGGACCGGCGGTCGAGCTGCTGTTGACCCGGCGCGACGGCTGGGACGAGGAGGGCATCGACCTCGCGCCGGTCACGGACGCCGCCACGCCACCCAACCAGCTTGCCGAGGCGCGCTTTGTCGCCGCCCGGCTCCGTGAGCTGGCCGACGAAGGGGTCAAGCGGAGCGAGATGGTGGTTCTCCTGCGCGCGTTCACCCACCTCGACGCCTACGAGGACTCCCTGGAGCGGGCGGGATTGAAGCCGTACGTCGTCGGCGGCAGGGGCTACTGGTCCCAGCAGCAGGTCGCCGACGTCTGCGCGCTGCTCGCGGCGATCGCCAACCCACTCGACGACCAGGCCCTGTTCGGCTCCCTCGCCTCACCGGCCTGCGGAGTCACCCCCGACACGCTGTGGCTGCTGCGTGAGGCGGCCGGCAAGAGGAACCACGTCTGGCCCACGGTTGAACAGGTGGCGGGGCTGGCGGAGGCCGAGCCGGAGAGGCTCGAGCGCCTCGGCCAGATTCCCGAGACCGAGACGATCCTGCTTCGCGGCTTCGCGGAGACGATCGAGGGCCTCCGCGAGCGAGCGCCCCGACTCCCCCTCGCCGACCTGATCGACGCGGCCGTCACCGAGACCGGCTACGACCTGGCTGTGTTGATGCGGCCCTCGGGCGAGGCGCGCTTCGCCAACGTGCGCAAGCTGATGCGACTGGCCGCCCAGTTCGAGGCGCAAGAGGGTCGCGACCTGCGCGGGCTGTTGGACTTCCTCGCCTCGCGGGCCGAGGCTGACGCCGAGGCCCAGGCGGCCACCGCGGTCGAGGGGCACGACGGCGTGCGGATCATGACCGTCCACAGCGCGAAGGGGCTCGAGTTCGGCGTGGTGGCCGTCCCCCAGCTCGCACGCCCGCTGCTGGGCGCGTGGGCACCGCTGCTGACCATCGGCCACGAGGTCGAGGCCCCTCGCGTCGGGCTTCAGCTGCGCCGCCTCGGCGCCCCCGTGGTCAACCTCTACGCCTACCGCGAGCTCTGCGACGAGGCGCAGGAGCGCGACGCGGAAGAGGAGCTCCGCCTCTTCCACGTCGCCGTGACTCGAGCGCGCGAGCGGTTGATCCTCAGCGGCATCGTGAAACCGAAACCGGGGTCGGAGACGCCGGGGAAACCGATCGCCGAGCGGCTCGTGGAGGCCTTCGAGCTCGACCGTGAGGACGACTCGTCGATCGCGGTCCCCGCCCCCCAGCCGCGGCCCGGCCTTGATGCCGCAATTGGCCCCTCCGAGATCGACGTGCGACTCAACGTTGCGTCGCCCGAGCGCGCAGCCGAGCTGCGAGCGACGACGCGAGCGGGGGACGCAGGGCCGGAGGTTGGCGAGGGTCCGGCACCGCTGATCCAGCGACGACCGCCCACCGTGCCGGACCGGCCCCTGTCCTACACCGCGCTGGCGGCCTTCGAGGAGTGCGCGTATCGCTTCTATCTAGAGCGAGTGCTCGGGCTGGGAAAGGAGAGACAGGAGGGTGGCGGCGGCAGCGCCTCCCGGCGTGAGGAGAGGGCCGCCCGGGGGGCGGTCGTGCACGAGCTGCTGGAGTGGAGCCAGGCAAATAGCTGGGCGGAGCCTCCAGGGGACCTGGCGCGCGACTTCGCTCGTGCCGGGGGCCTTGACCCCGACGCCAACGGGCTGCTGGACGAACTGTTGGGCCTGGCGGGAGGCTGGCTCGGGTCGAGCCTGCTGCGCGATCTTCGAGAGGCGCAATCGAGCAGGATCGGTGCCGAGGTGCCGATCCTGCTCGGCATCGACGGCGCGGTGCTGAGAGGGTCGATAGACCTGCTGGTCGAGCGCGAGGGCGCCCCACCCCTGGTCATCGACTACAAGACCGACCGCCTCGACGGCGCTTCCCCCAAAGATCACTCGGAGCGCTACGCGACGCAGCGGGCCATCTACGCGCTCGCCGTGCACGAGGCGCGGAGCGCGCCCCAGGTGGACCTCGCCTACGTCTTCCTCGAGCGGCCCGACGAGCCCGACCTCCACAGCTTTGGCCCCGCGGAGCTCGACGCCGAGCGGGAGCGCCTCAGAGAAGCGATCGCGCGGACCGGCGAGGGGGTGTTCCCACCCGCTCCACCAGAGCGACGGAACTGGTCCCTTTGCAACGGCTGCCCCGCGCTCAACCGGATGTGCGCGGGCCCCCAATCGGAGCCCCGCGAGAGCGCCGCGCCAGTCGCAGCTCGTCAATAAACCGTCCGGCGGCGGTCCTACCCTCGCGAGTTTCAGATGAAAGCAACAGTTGACACCAAGGCCCTGACCGTCAGCGCCTTCGCCGCTCGCCTCGGGCGCGCGGTCCGCAATGTCGGTGGCGGAATAGTCGAGGGAGAGGTCCAGAAACCGCAGCGCTCCAAGGGCGGGCTGCTCTACTTCGACATCACCGACGGCGAGGCGCGGCTCTCGTGCAAGGTCTTCAAGGGGCAGGTCGAGCGCCTTCAGCACGAGCCGAAAGAGGGAGACCTCGTCAAGGTCAAGGTGGATCGCCCCGACTTCTGGCCCGGAGCGGGAAGGCTCAGCCTGATCGTGGCCGATGTCGAGCTCGCCGGCGTCGGTGAGCTCCTGCGGCGCCGGGCGGAGTTGCTCAAACAGCTTCAGTCCGAGGGGCTCTGCGACCCAGATCGCCGCAAGCCGCTCCCGGCCTTCCCGCGCGCCGTGGGGGTGATCGCTGGCAAGGGCTCGGAAGGAATGAGCGACGTGATCCGCGCCATCCACGATCGGCTGCCGTACGCGCACATCGTCACCTGCCCCGCCCTCGTGCAGGGGAAATCGGCGCCGCGCGAGGTCATCGACGCGCTCGCCAGGCTGCAGGAGCACCCAAAGGTCGACGTCATCGTCATCGCCCGCGGGGGAGGCTCGGTCCACGACCTGATCGCCTTCGACGACGAGCGGCTCTGCCGAGCCGTCTTCGCCTGCTCAAAGCCGGTGGTCGCCGCGATCGGCCACACGAACAACATCCCGGTCTGCAACCACGTCACCCACGCCGCGTCGACCCCGTCGCGCTCGGCGGAGATGGTCGTCCCCTCGCTGGCCGAGATCAACAAGGACCTCGCCGTGGCCCAGCAGGCAATCGATCGGATCCCAGTGCGAATCGAGGAGCACGCCGAACGGGTCCAAACGCTCGGCCAGCGCCTGCGGATCGTGGGCCTGCTCGAGTCCATGCAGAGCGGCGTCCGCGAGCTGAGCCAGCGGATCGCTCAGGCCGAGACCGCCTTCTTCACCGCACGCGAGGAAGGCATGGCGCGAGCGCGAGCCGTGCTGGAAGCAATCCCCCATCGCTGCCGCGCCGCGTTCGCGAAGATCGAGCAGGGGATCGGGGAGCAACGCCTCCGCCTCGGCCGCGCGCCGCAGCGAACCGAGGAGGCGATTGCCGGGGTGGGAGACCAGGCCAGGCTGCTCGGCGACGGCATCAGGCGCCAGCTCACCGACCACGAGCACGACTACGGACGAGCGCTCGACCGCCTCATCGCCGACTTCAACAGATCCACCCTGCGCCGCCTGGAGGAGGAAGGGGTGCGCCTGACCCAGAGCGGGCAGCAAACGCGCGAGCGCATCCACCGCCGTCTGGGCGACGCGGAGCGAGACTTGAAACACGTCACGGCCCTGATCGAGGCCCGTGACTTCAGCAAGTACGGGTTCGTGCTTGCAACCGACGCAGCAGGAACGCCACTGTCATCGGTGGGCAGCGTGCGCGTCGGCGGCCACCTGGACCTGAGGTTCCGGGACGGGCTGGCCGGGGTCACAGTCAGCGAGATCAAGGAGGAAAAGCCATGACGAAACCAACGACCATCACATTTGGCAAAGGCTATGAGCGCCTGCAGGAGATTGCCGACGAAGTCAACCAAGCGGAGATTCCGGTTGACGTGTTAGGCGATCGATTCGCCGAGGGGAAGGGCCTCGAGAAAGCGCTGAGCGACTACCTCGCCGGGGAGAAGGCGAGGATCGAGCAGATCGAAAAGGGCGAGGAGATCCAAGCCTTCCGGATCGTCGGCGAAAGCGGCGAGGGCGAGAAGAAGGACGAGAAAGACGAAGGCGACGACGATCTCCCCTTCTGAGGGGTCGTCGTCAGTCTTTCTCGGAAGGCCCGCTGCAAGCTAGGCGGTGCGCCTCCAACGGCGCGCCCACGTTCGTAGCTCGGCGATCGCCGGGCGCAGCTCCGCCCCCGCTTCTGTCAGCGAGTAGGTGACGCGCACCGGCGAGTTGGGCTCCACCTCTCTCTCGACCAGCCCCTCCTCCTCTAGCTCGCGCAGCCGCCGGGAGAGCAGCCGGTCCGAGAGCCCCGGCACAGCCTTCGCCAGCTCCCCGAACCGCAGGGGACGCTCGGTCAGCGCGCAAACAATCGCTCCCGTCCAGCGCTTTCCGATCAGCTCGATTGCCGCGTGGAAGTGCGGACAAACGCCCGCGGGCGTCTCTGTAGTCGAGGTCGCTCCCACGTCAAGGCCAGCTTACTGAACGTAAGTGACGGGCACTGTCGCACGCCTGCTTGTATTCGTGCGTGACCGTTCTCGATTGGAGCATCGTCGCCTTCGCCGCGGCGCTCGGCATTTGGGGGTACCGGCAGGGACTGATCGTCGGAGCCCTGACCCTGCTGGGGTTCTGCGCCGGGGCGTTTGCCGGCGGCAGGATCGCGACCCTCCTGCTCACCGAAGGCTCGGAGTCCCCGTACGCGCCGCTGTTCGCGGCGCTCGGAGCGCTGCTGGCGGGAGCACTCACAGCGGTAACTCTGGAGAACCTCGCGCTCGGCATCCGGGCCCGAGTGATCCGGGGAAAGGCGCTGCACTTCCTCGACGGGTTGGGCGGCGGGACACTGATCGCCGCGGTCGTATTTGGCCTCGCCTGGGTATTCGGCGCCGTCGCGCTGCATGCACCGGGAGCCGCCGAGCTGCGGGGGGATGTCCAGCGCTCGCTGATCCTTCGCAACCTCAACACGCTGCTCCCACCATCGGGCCCGATACTCAATGCCCTCAACCGGGTCGATCCGGCGCCGTCGATCGCGGGGCCGATCCTGCCGGTGGCCTCACCCGACGCGGCGATAGCCAACGATCGAGACGTGGCGCGCGCCGGCCCGTCGGTCGTCCGTGTGCTGGGAACGGCGTGCGGCCTCGGCGTGGAGGGCTCGGGGTGGGTCGTCGCCCCGGAACTGGCCGTCACCAACGCCCACGTCATCGCCGGCCAGGACGACACGACGATCACCGCCCAGGACGGCGCCTCGCTCAGGGCGGTGCCGGTCCACTACGACCCCGTCAACGACCTGGCCCTCCTCCGTATCGACGCCAACATCCCGGACCTCCCCTTCGCACCCGAGGCAGGGCGCGGCACGACGGGTGCCGTGCTCGGCTACCCCGAGAACGGCCCCTACGCAGTCACTCCAGCCCGAGTGGGAGATACCCGCACGGTGCTCAGCGAGGACGCCTACGGGCGGGGGCCGACCCGGCGCACGATCGTCCTCCTTCGCGGCAGCGTCCGCAGCGGCAACTCCGGCAGCCCGATGGTCGACTCACGTGGCCGGGTGCTCGCCACCGTCTTCGCCGCCACCACCTCCGGTCCCGACGGGGGCTATGCAGTCCCGAACCAAATCGTCAAAAGGGCGCTGGGAGAAGTAACAATGCCGGTTGACACCGGTCCCTGCACGAGTTGAGCTACCACTCAAGCTACTTTTACCACTACCTTTCCACACAGTGAAGAGCCTCCCATCCGAGGTGGAGCGGCGCCGCCGTCTCGTCACCCGCGCACTCCCCCTCACGATCGTCGCAGCGATTGCGTTCATCCTTGGCGCGTCGGCGGGCAAGCCAGGCTCCCCCGAGAAGGACGCGGCCGAGCGCTTCACCGAAGCGTGGACGCGGAAGGACTTCAAGGTGATGTACCGAGAGCTGAACGTTGCCTCGCAGCGCTCCGTGAGCGAAGCCGATTTCGCAAGCGCCTACCGCGTGGCCGCGGAGGTCGCGACCCTGCGCAATCTCGACGCCGACGCGCCCGAGGACGTCAAGACAGTGGACGGAGCAACGGTGGTTCCGGTGTCGATCACGGCGGGCACCGTTGCTTTCGGGGAGGTCGAGGGCAACCTCGCGCTTCCCTACTCTGACGGCGGCATCGCCTGGGACCCGAGCCTCGTTTTCCCCGGCTTGAACCCCGGCGAGCATCTCGAGAGCGCGATCGAACTGGCGCCGCGGGCTTCGATCCTCGCCGTGGACGGAACCCCGCTGGCGGAGGGAGCGGCCGACGCGCGCGAACACCCGATCGGCAGCGCGGCGATCGACGTCACCGGCGAAGTCGGGACTCCCGAAGAAGAAGACCTGGCGACTTACGCCCGCCAGGGCTATCCACCGGGCACCCTCGTCGGCATCAGCGGGCTCGAACGAATCTTCAACTCCCGGCTGGCGGGCAAGCCCGGCGGCAGCCTTCTCGCCCTCACCGCGGCCGGAGGATCGGCGCGGGTCCTAGCCCGCGGGAAGCCACGAGCCGGGGCCTCAGTGAAGACGACGATCGACCCCGACCTACAGGTCGCCGCCGTCTCGGCGCTGGCCGGCCGGGTGGGTGGCATCGCGGTGCTCGATGCCCGCAACGGCAACGTCCGTGCCCTCGCGGGTCAGGCGTTCTCGGCCCCGCAGCCACCGGGGTCGACCTTCAAGATGATCACCACCGTCGCCGCGCTGCAAAAGGGAGTGGTCTCAATGGACGACGAATTCCCGATCCTCAACGGGATCAACGTCGGCGGGCGTTTCATCAGCAACGCCAACGGGGAGTACTGCGGCGGCACCTTTCCCGAAGCGTTCGCCGAGTCGTGCAACTCCGACTTTGCCCCGCTCGGGCCGAAGATCGGCAACGACGACCTCGTTGCCGCCGCCGAACGGTTCGGCTTCAACTCGCCACCCACGCTCTACGCCGAGCGGTTCCTCGGCATCGCCGAACCTCCGGAGTCCAGCATTCCCGCCGAGATCGGCGAAGAAATTGACCTGGGGGTCACCGCGATCGGACAGGGAGAAGTCCTGGCCACGCCGCTGCAGATGGCCAGCGTCGCCCAGACGATCGCCAACCGTGGAGTCCGCGAACCAACCTCGATCGTCACCAATCGCAAGCTGCGCCCCGAAGCGAAGCCCGTCCGGGTGATGTCGAAGAAGATCGCGGCGCAGCTGACCGAACTGATGGTCGGCGTCGTGACGGGAGGCACGGGATTCGCCGCCGCGATCCCCGAGGCACAGGTGGCGGGGAAGACCGGCACCGCCGAGCTCGGGCCGGTGCCGGGACAGGAGGACTCGCCCGAACCCGAGCAGATCAAGGACGCCTGGTTCGCCGCCTTCGCGCCGGCCGAGCGCCCAAGGCTTGCCGTCGGCGTGGTGCTGATCGAAGCCGAAGCCGCCGGTGGCGAGGTGGCCGCACCGGCCGCCGGGCAGGTCCTCTCAGCCGGGCTGTAGCTGTCCCGCGGGAGAGAGAAGACGGTGCCCGACTAGTGTCCTGAGTCGTAATTTCGGGTGCAGCGTCGCGAGTGGCTGGGGACGCCTGGGGACACACGCACGGCAAACAGGTACTGGAGTACCTGTGCCGGGCGGGTGGGTCCAGGCGTGGCCAGACGCCGCGAGGTAGCCGCGAAATTACGACTCAGGACACTAGAGGTCGAGCGTGACTTCGGCGGGGCCTTCGGGGCCCGGGATCTCGAGGATCAACGGTCGGTTCTCCGAGGCTGAGTCGGGGAGCAGGAAGAGGGCAAGCGAGCCCTCGATCGGCCCCTGCTGCGGGGTCGAGTCGAGCAGGGGGATCTGTTCGTCCCCTTCGATTTCCCCGCCGAGCGGCAGCGCGTAGAGGCTTTCGCTGGGGAGCGCCTTGAATTCCTCGTGCTCGGTGTCCGTGATCGTCAGCTCCGCGGGCAGCGCTTGCGGGTCGTCGCTTTCGTTCTGGATTTCGAAGAACACTCCGAAGTAGTTGGTGCCTGGAGGCGCCAGCTCCTGACCGACGAGGTAGGCGGAGTCCTCGTTGTCGTTCACGTTGAGGAAGCGGGAGAAGACAACGTTGTAGTGGAGCTCTCCAAGCTCGACCGGCTCGCCCTCGACAACCTCCTTCGAGTGGCTCGAGTAGCCACAGGCCGTTGCTCCGAGGGCAGCGGCGAGGAGCACGAGGGCAGCGAGTAGCGGCTGGGCGAATCGACGGGTCATCGGCGGCGAGAGTCTATATAGCCAGTCTCAGGGAATGCCTGTCGCGTGGGGATTGCCACCGGCGACCGCGACACGCGGCTCCGGAGCCCCCTCGGACTCGAGCAGCTCGCGCAGCCTCCGCGTCGCCTCTCGCCAGGCCCGCTCATGCCAGATCGATGCAGCGGTGAGCGAGTCGAGGGCCCGGTCCACAGGGTGCGACGGCTCCGTCCAATGGGACACGCGGACCTTGGTCAGCGAGCCCGTGCCCTCGAGCAGCTCCCAGACGGTGGTCGAGGGAATCCGGTTGGTTCGCCCTCCGCGACCCCGCTCGACGATTCGATGCGGCTCCTCGAACGCGACGATCGCGGTGTCCATCCAGACGCCTCGGGGACCCGCGGTGACGCGAAACCTGGCCCCTGCCCCCAGGCCATGGGAGTCGATTCGGGTCAGGTGAAAATCTGAGATGAAGTGGTCCGTAAACGACGGTCGCCGGGAGAGATCGCCGACCAGCTCAAAGGCCTGGGCCCGCGGGACGTCGATTTCCACTTCAGCGCTGACGGGACCCATGGCCGGCGCGATTCTAGTTGGTGTCGGCGCCGGCTTCTGCCCGCCACCCGGTGCATTCGGAATGCAGGAAAATGCTCAACCAAGATGCAAGAGCGGGCTCGGCGCGCTACGATCGCTGGGCGGGCAGTGCCGGGAAGGGAGTAGGTATCTCCATCAGTCTCAGTCCCAGTTCAGCATCGAATAGCTTTGCCACAGGGTCCGTCCCAGGCTCAGGGACTTTCTTCTGCCTGGACTGCGGCTCTCAGCTCTCGCTCAACGAGAACGACCGCCTCCCCGACTGCCCACGCTGTGGGGCCTCGGTCTATCGCCGCGACTCGATCTTCGAGCCGATGCAGGAGCACGGCGGGCCAACCGCTGAGTTCTCCATGCCCACCGAGCCGATGCCTCCGGGCTGGCTCGATGAAGCCAGGGCAAAGCTGCCGGCGCGTGGCCGCTATCTCGTCAGCCGCAAGAGCGACGGCGAGGTACGAACTTTCAAGATCGAGCTGGGCTGGACCAGGATCGGCCGCAGCGTTTCCTCGGATGTTCAGCTGGACGACCCGAGCGTCTCTCGCCGTCATGCGATGGTGGTTTCAGAACCGGACGCCTCGCTGCGGGTCCTCGACGATCGCAGCCTCAACGGCGTCTTCATCAACGGCCAGCTGGTCGAGTGGAGCAAGCTGAAAGACGGCGATGAGCTCACCGTCGGCCGCTTCCATCTCTTCGTTCTCGACGCCTGAGCGTTCCATTCTCAACGCCTAAGAGTTCCGGCCACCCTCCGCCCTAGCATTGGGTCGGATGAGTCTCCCGAGCGATCCTTCCCCTCGGACCGGCGCCGAGGCGATAACCGAGGCGGCGGACCGCGCCCGAGAACGCCTCCGCGCGGAGATCGCGCGCACCCGTGCCGGGGTCGAGGAGTTGCTGGCAGAGCAACCAGGCGGCGGGGACGAGAAGCTACGGAACGAGCTGGAGGCACTGCGGGTGGAGACCCGCGGGATCGATGACCGCATGCGCGCACTCGAGCAGCGCCTAGATGCCTTCGAGCGGGAGCGCGAATACGCCGAGTGGCGCATCCACAAGAACACGGAGGCGATGCTCGACGGCCTCCTCCGCGAGATCCGCTACACAGCGGACATCCTGACTCGGTAGGCCTACTCGGTTGAGATGCTGGGGTCGGCCTGCACCTTGTGCGGGACGACCATCAGGAAGTTGTCGTTCGCTCCAGCCGCCAGGGCGAGGACACGGTCCGCCTCCTCGTCCTGGTCGGTGGCGCGCAGCTCCTCCGCGTAGTGGGAGAGCAGGTCTTCGAGGTCAAGGACGCCCTCCGAGTCGAGCTCCTTGAGCTCCACTTTGGCGCCCTCGCCAAGGCGCCTCTCGAGAGCATCGCGATCGATGCCGAAGGCGTTCTGGCGAACGTAGACCCGGCCGCCCGTCATCCCGGCGCAGGCCCAGGGGCCCAGGTCACCGAGCACAACCGCACGGCCCGAGGTCATGTACTCGAAGGCGAAGCCCTTGGCGCTGGCGCGGTCGACGATGCAGCCGCGGCTGTCGTCGATGTCCCCTTCCGGCTCGCCACCGAGCACCACGTCGGCTCCGGAAAGCCGGATGCAGAAGCGGGAGTCAGCCGAGCCCTGGACAAAGAGGCGGCCCCGCTGGGCGCCGTACGCGAACGACTTCCCCACCGAGCCATTGAGCCGCTTGCCCTTGACCCCCTTGCCCTTCAAGACCGAGACGACTCCGCCGAGCATCCCCTTGCCGACACCGTCCTGGGCGCCGCCCTCGACTCGGATCGAGACGCCGTAGGCATTGAAGGCGCCGAAGCCCTGGCCGGCCACCGAGCCACCGTTGAACTCGAGGCTGGCGAGCACGTCCTCCCCGGGCTCGGGGCCGTCATCGAAGATGCGCGAGCGCGCAATCGCGCCGGCCAGCTCGGTACCGAGCACGCGATCGTTGGCGTCGGTTGCGCGGGGGAACTCGTTGCGGATCGTGCGCCCGGCGCAGACGTCGCCGGACAGCGAGGCGATCTGCGCCGAGGCCAGCTTGGCCTCCATCCGGATCGGGCGGGCGGCGACGAGGCCGGCCTCGGCCCGCTCCTCCGCCTCCGCGGCGACCGGCAGATCGATCGGCTCGAGGTCGAGGAACTCCTCCAGCGGCGTGATCAGCGGCGCCAGGTCGATCCGGTCGCCCATCGCCACCTGCTCCAGCAGGTCGTAGCGGCCGACCAGGTCCTGGGCGCGGTCGTAGCCGAGCGAGGCGACCACCTGCTTGACCTCCTCGCCCATCGAGGAGAAGAAGCGGGCGCAGCTCTCGGCGGCGAGGTCGACCTCCTGCGGCGTGAACTTCTTCAGCCCGTGCTCCTGGGCCTGCTCGACGGTCTCGATCTGGGTGGCGATGCCGACGTGGCAGGTGTCGAGCTGGCAGCCGCGGCAGATCGTGCAGCCGAGGCTGACCATCGCCAGGGTGCCGAAGCCGACCCGGTTCGCGCCCAGGCAGTGCAGCTTGACGATGTCGTGGCCAGTCCTGTAGCCGCCATCGGCCCAGATCTCGACCCGGTTGCGGATGCCGGCCTCCATCAGCGCCCGGTGCACGGCGCGGGTGCCGATGTCCGAGGGCAGCCCGACGTGGCGCAGCGCGTGCTGGCGGGCCGCGCCCGTCCCTCCCTCGAAGCCGGAGAGGGTGATGATGTCGGCGCCGGCCTTGGCGATGCCGAGGCCGATCGTGCCGATGTTCGGCACGACGGGGACCTTGACCGAGACCCGGACGTCGGGGTTGACCGTCTTCAGCTCGTCGATCAGCTCGGCGAGGTCCTCGATCGAGTAGAGGTCGTGGTTGTTGGACGGTGAGATCAGGTCGGTGCCCGGCGCCGCGTTACGGGCGGCGGCGACCTTCTCGGAGACCTTCTTGCCGGGCAGGTGGCCACCCTCTCCGGGCTTTGCCCCCTGGCCGATCTTGATCTCAGCCAGGTAGGAGGAGTTGAGCATCTCCGCCGAAACGCCGAAACGCCCGGAGGCGACCTGCTGGCCGCGCCACTTGCGGTAGTGGCCGTACATGTCGCGGATCTCGCCACCCTCGCCGTTGACGCAGAGGATGTTGATCGCCTTGGCGGCCTCCGCATAGGCGCGGAAGGCGGGCTCGGACTGCGAGCCGAAGCTCATCGAGG
>JBBDYO010000037.1:0-29166 GCA_040901495.1 Solirubrobacterales bacterium | reverse complement strand
CCTCCTCGGTGTCCTCGACCTCGTGCTCGAACTCGATCGCCGACTCCTCGATCACCTCCTCCGCCGCAAAGATCGGCGCCGAGACGCGCACGGCGAGGGCGAGGGCATCGGAGGGGCGCGAGTCGATCTCCAGCTCCGAGCCATTGATCGAAACCGTGATCGAGGCGTAGAAGGTGTTTTCGCGCAACTCGGTCACCGACACCCGCTCGCATTTTCCGTCGAGCTGCTCGATCACCTCGGAGAGCAGGTCGTGGGTCATCGGGCGAGGCGTGCTCGCGCCCTGCAGCTTCATCAGGATCGCCGCCGCCTCCGGATGCCCGATCCAGATCGGTAGGAACTTGTTTCCGTCGACAGTCTTCAGCAACACGATCGGCTGCTTGCCGACCATGTCGAAGCTGACGCCGTAGATCTGCATCTGCTGCACGAGGAACGCTCCCGACCGTGGTTGACGCCGAAGTATAGGTAGGAGCAGTGGGCGATCCTGGATTCGAACCAGGGACCTCGTCCTTATCAGAGACGCGCTCTAACCAACTGAGCTAATCGCCCATCGAGAAGAGGCGATGATAGCGAGGCGCCTGCGGTCTCAGGTGCGAGTCTCAGGCCTTGCGGCGCTTGATGCTGCGAGCCAGGTCGAGTGCCTCGTCAAGGTCCTCGAAGCGGATCTCTACCGCGATTGATTTGCCCTTTGGCCTCACCTTGACCTCGTGGCCGAGCGCCGCCTCGAAGCGATCGGCGGCAGCTTGCATCGCCGCGTCCTCCTCGGCATTGCCCTTCTGAGCCCTATCCCCCTTCTTTGGCTGGCCAGCCAGCTTAGCCCTCTTCTCGGTCTCGCGGACCGACCAACCGCCCTTCGCGGCGGCCCGCGCCAACTGGCGGCGAGCGTCGTTTCCGGGAACGCTGAGCAGGGCTCTCCCGTGACCACCGCTGAGCCCGCCGGACTCGAGCAGAGCCAAGGCCTCGTCGGGCAGCTCCAGGAGGCGAATCAGGTTGGAGACGGTCGAGCGGTCTCGGCCTATGCGCTGTGCCAGCTCCTCTTTGGAGAGGCCGAGCTCGTCGACCAGCGCCGCGCAAGCCCTCGCCTCGTCGACCGGGTTGAGGTCCTCTCGCACCATGTTCTCGATCAAGGCGACCTGCATTCGCTCCGCCTGCTCGGGGTCACGGACTATCGCCGGCACCTTCTCCAGGCCCGCCTCCTGGGCAGCCCGCCAGCGGCGCTCTCCGGCGATCAGCTCATAGCTGCCGTCGAGGAGGGGCCGGACGAGCAGCGGCTGGATCACGCCACTGCTCTCGATCGAGGCGGCCAGACCGGCCAACGCCTCGGGGTCGAAGCGGGTGCGCGGCTGCTTGGGGTTGGGCTTGATCAACCCCACCGGCAGCTCGTGCAGCTCGCCGATGTCGCCGGCGGGGGCCTCGGGGAGGATCGCGGCGAGGCCGCGGCCCATTCCTCGTTTGGCGGCGCTAGCCACGGGCGGTGAGCTCATCGGCGAGGGCCCGGTAGGCGGTTGAGCCGGGCGAAGAGGGAGCGTGCTCGGTGACGGGCAGGCCGTAGCTCGGCGCCTCGGCGAGCCTGACGCTGCGGGGTATGACGGTGTCGAAGACCATTTCTGGGAAATGCTCGCGCAGCTCCCGCTCTACGTCCTGGGCGAGGCGGGTGCGCTCATCGTGCATGGTGATCAATAGACCCGACACATTCAGCGCGGGATTGAGCTCACGGCGGATCACGCCCAGCGTGTCGAGGAACTGGACCAGCCCCTCGAGCGCCAGGTACTCGGCCTGAACCGGCACGATCACGCGATCGGCGGCGACCAGCGCGTTGACGCTAACCGGGCCAAGCGATGGCGGGCAGTCCAGGATCGTGAACGCGAAGCGCTCGCGCACCGGGCCCAGTCGTTCGCGCAATCGGGTCTCGGAGGCCTCGATGCGAGGCAGCTCGACGGCGGCGCCGGCAAGGTCGCGGTTCGCGGGCACCAGCCAGAGGTTGTCCGGCCCCGCCGGCCGCGCCGCCTCGGCCACCGAAACCTCACCGATCAAGCAGTCATATGAGGAGGGCCGAAGCTCTCGGTCTCCTCCTAAGGCAACTGTCGCATTGCATTGGGGATCCAGGTCCACCAAAAGTGCCTGAGCCCCGACTGTCGCCACGCAAGCCGCGAGGTTCACCGCGGTGGTGGTCTTGCCGACCCCACCCTTCTGGTTCGCCACCGCGTAGACCATGCCCATAGCTTCAGCCTATTCGCGTAGAAAAAGGGAGTCGGGGGAGGCCCTCAGCCACGCGGACGCTTCTTAGCTATGCCAGGGCGGCGCGGAAGGTCAGAAGGTGTGGGGCCGGTCTTGCGGATCACATGCAGGTGACGGTGCTTGCTGCCGGCGTAAGGACCGACATGAAGGATGGCTTCGGGCTCCATTGCGAGCTGAGCAGCGGCGTTTTCTAGCTGCGCCTCCTCGTCCTCGTCGAGTTTTCCCTTCCAGGCAACCAGAGTGCCGCCCTCGCGGAGGAGGGGTGAAGCGAGCTCGGCGA
Organism: Solirubrobacterales bacterium; assembly: GCA_040901495.1. GTDB lineage: Bacteria > Actinomycetota > Thermoleophilia > Solirubrobacterales > 70-9 > VRUE01. The sequence continues at coordinate 26,651 of JBBDYO010000037.1, read as the reverse complement.
GGGTTGAGAGGCGGCCGACGGCGCGGGCGGTGACCGCGTCGTAGGCCTCTCGCTTCGCCCCTCCGGCGACCTCCTCCGAGCGGGCGTTGAGGACAGCGGCGTTGGCGAGGCCGGCTGCGTCGATAGCGCGCTGGATGAAATCGCACTTACGACCCACCGACTCGATCAGGTCGACCTCGGCATCGGGGAGCGCAACGGCAATAACCAGGCCCGGAAACCCCGCCCCAGAGCCAATATCGGCGATTCGCGTGGCTTCGCTCAGGGCTGGGACCTCAAGGCCGCTGAGGCTGTCGGCCACGTGGACCTTCCAGGCCCTCTCGGGGTCGGTGATCGAGCTGACCGAGGCTTGCTCACTCGCCAGCAGGTCCAGCACTTTCTGCAGCGCAATGCGGCCCGGCGGATCCAGTGGCGCCGGTTGAGCGCCACTCATCACGAGTTCTCGCGCTTTGCTCGCGCGGCGCTCACTCCGAGATCAGCGGCGCCACAACAACGCAGCGGTGCGGCTCATCGCCTTCGCTGTAAGTCTCGACCTGAGCCCGATCCTTGAGGTGCTCGTGCACCACCCGTCTTTCAGGTGAGCTCATCGGGTCCAGCTGGACCTCACGATTGTCCGAGAGAGCCTGCTCGGCGGCTCGATCGGCGCGGGCAACGAGCAGCTCCCGGCGTCGGGCGCGATAGCCGGCGGCGTCGAGGACCAAGCGCTTGCGCTCGCGACTGCCGCGGAACGCGGCCTGGTAGCAGAGGAGCTGGAGCGCATCGATCGTCTGGCCCCGTTTGCCGATCAGCAAGCCGTAGTCCTCTTCCCCCTCGACCACCACTTCGATCAGGTCCTCGGCCTCCTGAACCTCGACCACACCTTCAAGGTCGAGCTCGTCCAGAACCTTCTCGACGAGCATCTTTACCCGCTCAGCGGGATCGTCCGGCCAGTCGGTGCTGTCGCTCATCGCTATCGCCGTCGCTTCTTCTTGCGAGGTGGAGGCGGGGGCGGTTTTGCCGCCGCTTTCTCCTCTGGGGTGGGCACGTGGGGGGCGGGCACGACCTTTTGGATCACGTACTGCTGGCCGATGGTCCAGATGTTGGTCGTAATCCAGTAGAGGACGAGCCCGGCCGGGAAGCCGATGATGAAGGGCACGAATACGAAGGGCAGGATGAGCATCAGCATGCGCTGGTTTTTGTCGGCGGTGACGGAGGAGACCAGGCCGGAGATGAGCTGCGTGACGACGTAGAGGATCAAGAGGGCGATCAGGACGCCACCGATTGCCTTGGCGGTCAGGTCGGGAATGAAGAGGAAGCTTTCCCCGAAGAATCCGGCTGCCTCGCCTTGCGTTGCCGCAAACTCGCTGCAGGTCTTGGCGGTCTGCTCGCAGATGTCGAACCGCAGGTCGCGCTGAAGGACGTAGAAAAGCGTGATGAAGACCGGAATCTGAGCGAGCAGCGGGATGCAAGAGGCAAAGGGGTTGACTTTGTTCTCTTTGTAGAAGCGCATCATCTCCTGCTGTGAGCGCTGCGGATCGTTCTTGAACTTCTCTTTGATCTCCTTGAGTTCTGGCTGGAGCGCCTGCAGGGCGCGCATCCCTTTCAGCGATTTGTAGGTCAGGGGGATGAGGATCGCCCTCGTGCAGATGGTGAGCGCGATGATCGCGCCGCCCCAGGAAAGGCCCATGTTGTTGTGGAAAAAGGTGAGAACCGAGTCGGCGATGTCGACCATGAACTGAGGGGCGAGCTGAAAGGCGAATGGCAGCATCAGGCCTTGACCTCGCCGTGGTACTCAGCCGGATCGACGGGGCCTACACGCAAGGTGAACCGCTTCGGGATCGGGTCGAAGCCACCGTGGCTGAAGGGATTGCAGCGCAGCAGGCGCCAGGAGGCGAGGAGCAGACCGCGGGCTGCGCCGTACTTGCCAATCGCTTCGACTGCGTAGGTAGAGCAGCTCGGCTCGTACTTGCAGCGGCGGGGGAGCAGGGGCGAAACCCACCGGCGGTAAGCCGAGATAAGGGCCAAAAACAGCCGTTTCACGTGGAACGCCCCCCTGGAGAAGCCTGCGCGAGGGCCTCTTCGATGCTCGCCCGAGCCCCCTCCGTCCCCTCGCGCTCGATCAGCTCGCCGATCTCTGGGCGTGCGACGAGCACGAAATCGTGCCCAGAGGGGAGCCGCTCTGCAAGTCCCCAAAAGGCTTCGCGCAGGGCGCGCTTGACCCGGTTGCGGTCGACTGCACCGCCGATCTTGCGGCTTGCCGACACCCCGAGCCTCAGCTCATCCCCGGCGTCTTCCGCCCTCGGGAAGCTGTAGAGGACGAGATAACGCGTGGCGTGAGATGCGCCGTCGCGGTAGATACGGTCAAAGTCGCCGCTTCGCGAGAGGCGGCGGCGTCGTTGCGCCGCCATTTAGGGGGTGAGGCGCTTCCGGCCCTTGCGCCGACGTCGCTTGAGGATTGCGCGGCCGCCGCGCGTGCTCATCCTGGCCCGAAAGCCGTGGGTTTTCGCGCGCTTGCGCTTCTTTGGCTGGTAGGTCCGCTTCATCGGCGTCGCAGTATACGGACGCGATTCCATCCCGGGATGACCGGGTGGCATTCGCTCGGTCGAATCTTTCTTCGGGATTTGCGGAGGGCCTCGATCGGGCACGCCCACGCGCCGCTATGGTCGCCGGCGGTGCACGAAGACGCGAGTCGACAGAGCCTTGATGCCATCTGGCGGGAGATCCAGGGGCAGCTGCGCGAGTCGGTGCCCGACTCCACCTTCAAGCTCTGGCTGGAGCCGATCCGGGCGGTCGGCTCACAGGCCGAAACCCTCTACCTCTCGGCACCGGACGGTATTCGCACCTGGGTCGAGCGGCGCTACTCATCGCTGATCCGCGAGGCGCTGACTCGCCTGGACGCGTCGTTGACCGAGATCAGCTTCGCCGTCACGGGGGCGGGGGAGGAAGGTGGTGAGGGTGGCTCCACGAGCGGAGTTGGGCTCAACCCGAACTACACCTTCGATCGGTTTGTCATCGGCGAGGGGAATCGGGTAGCCCACGCCGCTGCCCTGGCTGTGGCCGAGGCGCCGTCTGAGGCCTACAACCCGCTCTTCTTCCACGGCCTGCCGGGGCTCGGCAAGACGCACCTGCTGGGCGCGATCGCCAACTACCTGCGCGCCAACGCGCCGGGCTTGAGCCTGCGCTACACGACCGCCGAGTCCTTCACCAACGAGTTCGTGAACGCTCTGCGATCCAGCGGCGCGGACGAGTTCAAGAACCGCTACCGCGACCTCGACGTTCTCCTCGTCGACGACGTGCAGTTCCTCGAGGGCAAACAGCACACCGAGGAGGAGTTCTTCCACACCTTCAACGCTCTGTATGAGGGTGGGAGCCAGATCGTGCTCTCGGCGGACCGCATCCCCAGCGAACTCTCGACCCTGGCTTCGCGCCTGCGCGACAGGTTCGAGTGGGGGCTGGCGATCCCCGTAGAGCCGCCGGACCTGCAGACCCGGGTGACCGTGCTGCGCCACCTGGCCCGAGAGGCCGGGGTTCCCTCTGAGGAGCAGGAGGTGCTTTCCGAGCTGGCCCGTCGCTGCGGCTCCAACCTGCGCCTCCTCCATGGCGCCCTGACCAGGGTCCTCGCCCACACCTCGCTCAGGGCTGAGCCGCTGAGCTCCGAGCTGATCGCCAAGTTGGTCCCACAACTCCAGGCGGCAGACTCCTCCAACCCGGCGACGGTCGATGAGATCCAAGCTCGGGTGGTTGAGTCCTTTGAAATCTCTCGAGCCGATCTGACTGGGCCCAGCAGAGCAGCCGGGCCGGTCAAAGCCCGCCACGTCGCGATCTTCCTCACGCGCGAGCTGACCGACCTCTCCCTGCCGCAGATCGGGCGCCTCTTCGGCGGGCGGGATCACTCGACGGTCCTCAACTCACTGCGACGAGCCGAAGCGAGCATTGCCAGCGACGAGCAGCTCTCCAACCGTGTCTCCACACTGCGCTCCGCAATCCACAGCAACAGCGCCAAGTTGCCCTAACAGCCGACTGCGCTGTAAGAATCAAGCTTCTGCACATCCCCATCCACAACCCGCAAATCCAATTCCCACGCTAAATATCGGGTGTCTGAGGCAGTTTCCACAGGTACTAATCCAACTCAAGAGAGAGTTCATCAGTTGAAGCTGATTACCAAACGAGACGAGTTCGTATCCAAGCTGTCGATTGTCTCCCGCGCTGTATCGACCCGCGCGATCACACAGGCTCTTGCCGGTGTTCTCCTCACTGCCTCAGAGGACGGCGTGCTTCTCTCCGCCACCGATGGCGAGATGGGGATGCGGACCGCGCTCGAGGCGGAGGTGTCGGGATCGGGTGCGGTGCTCCTCCCCGGCCGCCTCCTGGCTGAGCTCGCTCGCTCGCTCGGAGACTCGGTGGTGGAGATCGAGCTGCGCGAGGCGGAGCGCGACGTCGAGATCCGCAGCGGCAGCTCCAACTTCCATCTGAACGTCCTGCCGGCCGAGGACTTCCCGAAGCTTCCCGATGAGACCGGCGAGCCGCTGAAGATCCCGACCAAAGCCCTGACCGAGACGATCGACCTGGTCGCCAACGCCGCCTCCCGCGACGACATGCGGCCTGTGCTGACCGGCGTCCTGGTCACGGCCACCGCCGACGAGATGACGATGGTCGCGACCGATTCCTATCGCCTCGCGGTGAAGCGGACAGCGCTCGAGGGGGGCTCCGGCGGGGAGCTGGAAGCCAACATCCCGGCCAAGGCCCTGCGCGAGCTGGCGCGGATCATCTCCGGGGATGAGGAGGGAGAGGTCTCGGTCAGCCTGCTGCCCAACCAGGCGGTGTTCAAGGCGGGTGCGGTGCTCCTCAACACGACCTTGATCGACGGCCAGTTCCCCAACTTCCGTCAGCTGCTGCCGGAATCTTACGATCACGATGTTCGGCTGCCCCGCTCCGACTTCCTCGACGTGACCCGCCGTGTCAGCCAGCTCGCCCAGCGCAACGCCCCTCTCCGCCTCTCGTTCAGCTCTGGAGAGCTCAAGGTGTCCGCGTCGACGCCGGATGTCGGCGACGCGGAGGAGACGATGCCGGCGGCCTTCGAGGGCGAGGCGATGGAGATCGGGTTCAACCCTGAGTTCCTCAAGGACGGCATCGAGAGCGTGACGGGCGACGAGGTGTTGCTGCGGCTGATCTCTCCCCTGCGCCCGGGCCTGCTGCAGCCGGTCGACAACGAAGACTTCCGCTACCTGGTGATGCCGATCCGCCTCAACGTGTGAGGTGGGACGGTGCTGGTCACCGCCATTGAAGCGAGGCCTCTTCGGAGCCTGACCGACGTACGGGTCGAGATGGGGCCCGGCATCGTCACCTTGATCGGCCCCAACGGCGCCGGCAAGACGAACCTGCTCGAGGCCCTTTACTTCGCGCTCACCGGCCGGTCGTTCCGCACTGCCGACCGTCGGGACCTGATCCCCTTTGGCTCCCAGTTCGCCCGTGCCGAAGCCTCCGTTCGTAATTCGGACGGCATCGAGCGCCGCTTACTTGCCTCGGTCAGCCGCGCCGACGGCCGCCGCCACCTCCTCGATGGAAACCAGGCCGAGCCCGCGACGCTGGCTCAACAGCGCCCCCCGATAGCGGTGTTCGCGCCGGATCGGCTGACGCTGATCAAGGGCCCGCCCTCAGAGCGCCGCGCCCATCTCGACAGCTACGTCGCAGCCCGCTGGCCGGCTCGAGCGGAGTTGAGGAAGCGCTACGGGCAGGCGTTGGCCCAGCGCAACGCACTGCTGGCGCGCCTTGCCGGTGGCGGCCCAAGCTCTGAGCTGGAGGTCTGGGACCAGGCCCTCGCCGAAGCAGCCGAGCCGCTCGTGGCAACGAGGAGCGAGGCTGTCGCCGAGCTCGCGGAGCCGTTCGCCAAAGCGGGTGCGGAGCTCGGCCTGGAGGGCGATGCGAAGGTCGAGTACGCGCCTCGCGCTAGCGGATCGGCGGCCGAGATCCGCGATGGCCTCGCCCAGCGCCGAGAGGCCGATTTGAAGCTCGGCCGAAGCAGCTGGGGCCCTCACCTCGACGAGCTGAAGATCACCGTCTCAGACAAATCGTTGCGGCGCTATGGCTCCCAAGGCCAGCAGCGCGCCGGGTTGCTGGCGCTCCTCTTCGCCCAGCGCGAGGCGCTTCTGGAGGCGCACCGGGTCGCGCCACTGCTGCTGCTCGACGACGTGATGAGCGAGTTGGACCCCGGCCGCCGGCACCGCTTGGTCGATCGCCTCGTCGCGGGGGGGCAAACGTTGATCACCGCCGCCGATGAAGAGTCCGTGCCGCCCCTTGCCTTGCAGAGCTCGGTTCAGATCCCGATTGCCTCGACGCTGCGAGCGGCGGCATGACTCGCCGCCCCGCCCCTCGCCCAGCAGGCGGCGCCTTTCGTGCCGCCCTCCAACGCGCCACCCCGAAAACGCGGCTGGCTGGAGTGCAAGCCGTCTGGACCTCCGCCGTCGGTGAGCGAGTCGCGGCGGTGGCGGAGCCGGTGTCCGAACGCGAGGGGGAGGTGGTTGTGAGTTGCGCCGACTCGGTCTGGGCCCAGGAGCTGGACCTGATGCAGACGCAGCTCCTCGCCCGCCTCCGCGACGAGCTCGGCGAGGGAGCCCCCGAGCGGCTCCGCTTCCGCGTCAAAGACAGCTGAGCCGGCCCCCCGAACGCAGGCCCGCTGTGGTTACCATGCGTCTCCCGCCGGAGTAGCTCAGCTGGTTAGAGCAGCGGAATCATAATCCGCGTGTCGGGGGTTCGAGTCCCTCCTCCGGCACTTAAGTCCCCAAGTTGGCGGGATTGTCTACGGCGTTCTGAGCTGTCTTGGCCGCGGTCTTTTGGCCCGCAAATTGGAGAGAAATTCGCGCTTACCGCGCTCACCTCTGGATCGTTCACTAATTCCCGCTCCTTCTGTGACGCTTTTTGCGGGATTTGCAGGGATTTTTTAGAAAGCCGGAAGGCGTTCAGGGGGGCTGAACTGGTATCCTTATGTCAACTTGCGTCATGCCCCGACCCTGTGCGGCAGAGCAGTTAAGCGGTCGGGGTTTTCTATGAGATTCGGAAGGGATTAGTTGCCACCAGCAAAGAAGACTGCCGATAAGGGAAAGGGAGCCGCGGATTCCTATGGCGCAAAGGACATCACCGTTCTCGAGGGCTTGGAGGCCGTCCGCAAGCGGCCCGGCATGTACATCGGCTCGACCGGGCCACGGGGCCTTCATCACCTTGTCTATGAGGTGGTGGACAACTCAGTCGACGAGGCACTCGCCGACCACTGCGACAACGTCCGCGTCGTCCTGCATCCAGACAACAGCTGCACGGTCTCCGACGACGGCCGCGGTATTCCCGTCGAAGAACTGAAGAAGGAGAAACGGCCAGCCGCCGAGGTCGTGCTCACCACGCTGCACGCCGGCGGCAAGTTCGGGGACGGAGGCGGTTACAAAGTCTCGGGCGGCCTGCACGGCGTCGGCGTCTCGGTGGTGAACGCGCTCTCCGAACGGCTGCATCTCGAGATCAGACGCGATGGACATGTCTGGACTCAGGACTACGAGCGCGGCGCACCGCAGGGCTCGCTGACAAAAGGCGGCGAGGCGAATGAGACGGGGACGACGCTGACCTTCCAGCCGGACCAGGAGATCTTCGAGGAGGTCGAGTTCGATTTTCAGACGCTGGCTGAGCGTCTGCGGGAGACGGCGTTCCTGACGCGTGGCCTGCGGATCGAGCTGGTCGATGAGCGAGGGCAAACCAACAGCGTCGTCTTCGAGTACCAGGGGGGGATCGAGGACTTCGTCCGCTACCTCAATGAGAACAAGGAGGCGCTGCACCGCAAGACGGTCTACTTCGCCGGTGAGGAGGACGAGGGCCAGGTCGAGGTGGCGATGCAGTGGAACTCTTCCTACCAGGAGTCGATCTTCAGCTTTGCCAACAACATCAACACCCACGAGGGCGGAACCCACCTCTCCGGCTTCCGGGCGGCGCTGACCCGGACGTTGAACGCGTATGCGCGTGGCAAAGGACTGCTCAAAGAGAAAGACGACAACCTCAGCGGCGAGGACGTCCGCGAGGGTCTCACCGCCGTCATCTCGGTGAAGCTCCACGACCCCCAGTTCGAGGGCCAGACGAAGACGAAACTCGGCAACCCGCCGATCAAAGGCTTGGTCGAGGAGATCGTCAACCGCAAGCTGGGCGAGTACCTCGAGGAGAATCCTGGCGACGCTCGCCGGATCATCGTCAAGTCGATCGACGCCTCGCGCGCCCGCGACGCGGCTCGCAAAGCACGCGACCTGACCCGCCGTAAGTCCGCGCTGGAGAACTCGACCCTCCCCGGCAAGCTCGCCGACTGCACGGTCAAGGACCCGAGCCTGGCCGAGATCTTCGTGGTCGAGGGCGACTCCGCCGGCGGTTCGGCAAAGCAGGCGCGCGACCGCTCGACCCAGGCGGTACTGCCACTGCGCGGCAAGATCATCAACGTCGAGAAGAGCCGGATCGACAAGGTGCTGGCCAACAACGAGATCCAGGCCCTGATCACGGCGATCGGGACCGGCGTCCACGACGAGTTCAACCTCGAGGACGCCAGGTACCACAAAATCGTGATGGCGACCGACGCCGACGTCGACGGGGCCCACATCCGGACTCTGGTCCTCACCTTCCTCTACCGCCAGATGCCGGCGCTGATCGACGCCGGCTACGTCTACATCGCCAAACCGCCGCTGTACCGGGTCAAGCAGGGCAACCAGGAGACCTACCTCGAGCGCGAGTCCGAACTCGAGGAGCTGTTGCTGCGCGACAAGCTCGAGGACTTCGAGCTCCTCGACGCGAGCGGTGACAAGAAGAAGCTGACCGCCAGTCGCTGGCAGGCCTATGTGCGCCGCTCGAAGGAGTACGAGGGGTGGGGGTCTTCGCTGCAGGCCGAGTTCGGCCACGAAGTGGTCCGTTTCCTGGAGGAGTCCAACCTGCTCGACGAGCAGATCGACTCGGTCGAGGCAGCCCGCAAGCTCCTGAGTGCGACCGCACCGGAGGGCGAGCCGTTCGACACCGAGGTGGTCGAGGCTTCGGGCGAGGAGTTGGTCGTCAAGGCGATCGAACGCAAGAGCGGGCTGGCGCGATCGCACCGCCTCCCCGCTTCACTGTTCGCCCATCACGACTACCGCAAGTTCGTCGAGGTGCACGCTGCGCTGCTGAAACAGGTCGGCCGCCCCCCGTTTGAGATCTGCTTCGCCGCCCGGTCCGGCGAGGCCGCCTCGTTCCAAGCGCTGCGCGGCGCGGTAATGGAGCTGGCCCGCCACGGGGTCCAGCTGACTCGCTTCAAGGGACTGGGCGAGATGAACGCCGACCAGCTCCGCGAGACGACGATGGACCCCGCCTCGCGGACGCTGGCGCGGGTGACGCTGGAAGACGCAACCGCCGCCGACCAGATCTTCTCGAAACTGATGGGCGACCAGGTTGAGCCGCGACGGAAATTCATCGAGGATCACGCCAAAGAGGTCAGGTTCCTCGATGTCTGAACGGACGCTGCAAATCGGCGCATCTCGGGGTCTTCGATCGGCCTCCTCGGGTCACGCACTGGAGTGCGCTCTCCTCATCGCCCTGCCTGCATCCCCCGACCTGCTTGATTTTCGCGCCCGTTCCAGTGACTGGAGAGTGCTCTGATGGCGCTTGAAGCCTTGACCGGGCGGATCGAAGAGCGCGAGCTCGAGAAGGAGATGCGCGACTCCTACCTCGATTACGCGATGAGCGTGATCGTGGGACGGGCCCTGCCCGATGTGCGCGATGGGCTGAAGCCGGTCCACCGCCGTGTCCTCTACGCGATGCACGACATCGGCCTTCAGCCGACCCGGCCCTACCGCAAGTGCGCCTTCATCGTCGGCGAGGTAATGGGCAAGTACCACCCTCACGGCGACTCGGCGATCTACGACACGCTGGTGCGGATGGCGCAGGACTTCTCCCTGCGCTACATGCTGGTCGACGGTCAGGGCAACTTCGGCTCGATCGATGACGACCCGGCCGCCGCGATGCGCTACTGCGTTACCGGTGATACCAGGGTGGCGACACCGCGAGGCACGCTGCGAATCGACTCGCTCGTTCTCGACGCGAAGCCTGGATCCGACAACGACGTCGACATAGAGGTCCTCGATCGCCTCGGCCGTCCCGTCCACGCATCGATGCTCTTCCATTCGGGTGAGCATCCAACCCTCCGTCTTCGCACCGCGCAGGGCCATGAGCTGAGCGGCACCCACAACCATCCCGTCCTCTGCTTGGTCGATATGGCCGGCGTACCGCTGCTTCTCTGGAAGCTCTTGGAGGAGATCCAGCCAGGGGACCGCGTGCTCATCTCACGGACGCCTCGGGAAACGGAGTGTCTCGACGAAGCTCTTCCGCAGCGGGATCGGCAGCTGGCCCTACTGGCTGGAGCCTTCATCTCTGAGGGTTGGATCAGCTCAAACCGCGCTGGCTTCAACAACGTCGACAAGGATTTCTTCGATCAGGTCCTCGCGGCATACGACTCGATCGTCGGCGGTTCCCGCTACGTGTATGCCCGACAGATTTCCTCGGGGAGCCTGCTCCACGAGCTCGACGTCCAGAACCTCAGTCATCTCGACGACAGCCCGCTCGCTGAGTTGACGGGGAAGGCTCGCGAGAAGCGCGTTCCGGAGTTCGTTTGGCGAGCCGGCGGAGCATTCAAGCGCGCGTTCCTACGGTCTCTGTTCACCGGCGACGGCTCGTCTTCGCTGCTTCCGCGGAAGACGATCCAGATTTCCTATTCGACCTATAGCGAGCAGCTCGCGCGAGACGTGCAGCTCCTGCTCCTCGAGTCCGGAATCGTCTCCCGCATCTGCCGATATGAGAAGGGTGAGTTCAAGGTGGTTATCAGCAACCGCCGAGACGCAAGACTCTTCGCACGCAACGTCGGCTTCCTCGAGGCAAAGCAGGCGAAGCTCGAAGGCGACCTTTCGACGATTCCCGAGGAAAGTCGCGCCCTGAGCCACGACCACGTTCCATACGTTGCCGACTACATTCGCTCCGACTGCGGATCCAGGTGGACCGAGCGCGATTGGCTGCGGCGTCACAACGTCGACCGGATCGAACGCTGGGAGCAGGGCGGCACGGCGATCATGGAGCGGATCGAGTCCGAGGAGGTCCGCGAGGTCGTCGGCCCCCTCGTAACGGGCGATTACTTCTACGCCGAGGTCAAGTCGGTGGAGCCGGCCGGAGTTCAGCCGGTCTACTCGTTGCGGGTTGACACCGATGACCACTCGTTCCTGACCAACGGCTTCGTGAGTCACAACACCGAGGCGCGACTGGGGCGCCTCGCGACCGAGCTGCTGCGCGACATCGACGCTGACACGGTCGACTTCGGCCCCAACTACGACGAATCGACGCAAGAGCCACTGATCCTGCCGGCCCGGTTTCCGAACCTGCTGGTCAACGGCGCCTCCGGGATCGCGGTCGGGATGGCGACCAATATCCCCCCGCACAACCTGCGCGAGGTGGCGGGAGCGGTCACCGCCTACATCGACGATCCGCAGATCGACCAGGCCGGGTTGATGGAGCACGTCAAAGGCCCCGATTTCCCGGGCGGCGGGATCATGAGCAGGGAGGGGATTCGCGATGCCTACGCCTCGGGTCGCGGCAGCATCAAGATCCGCGCCCGCGCCCACGTCGAGCCAATGAAGGGCGGCAAGGAGTCGATCATCGTCACCGAGCTCCCCTTCATGGTCAAGAAGGGCGGCGACAACGGCCTGATCACGAAGATCGCCGACCTCGTCCGCGAGAAGAAACTGGAGGGGATCTCCGACCTGCGCGACGAGTCCGACCGCTCGGGCATGCGCCTGGTGATCGAGCTGAAGCGCGGCGGCCAGCCGGCCAAGGTCGTGCTCAACAACCTCTACAAAAAAACGTCGATGCAGACCAGCTTCGGCGTCAACATGGTGGCGCTGGTCGACGGCGTGCCGCGCACCCTGGGCTTGCTGGAGCTGGTCCAGTACTACGTCCAGCACCAGCGCGAAGTCGTAACCCGCCGCACCCAGTACGAACTTCGCCGCGCCGAGGCTCGCGCCCACATCCTCGAGGGGCTGCTGATTGCCCTCGACAACCTCGACGCCGTGATCAAATTGATCCGCGCCTCCGCCGATCCTGACACGGCCCGCGACGGCCTGATCTCGAAATTCGAGTTGTCGCGCGAGCAAGCGCAGGCGATCCTCGACATGCGCCTACAGCGCCTCACTGCGCTCGAGGCCGACAAAGTCAGGGCTGAGCACGCCGATCTGATGGAGCGGATTGGCGAGCTGCGAGCGATCCTCGGCGACGAGTCCAAGGTGATGGCCATCGTCAAGGAAGAGCTGACCGAGATCGTCGAGTCCTTCGGCGACGAGCGCCGCACCGAACTGGCCCACTTCGAGGGCGACGTCGGGATCGAGGACATGATCGCCGACCAGCAGATGGTGATCTCGCTGACCGCGTCGGGCTACGTGAAGCGGCTGCCGCTTGCCACCTACCGCCAGCAGCACCGGGGCGGGGTCGGGGTGATGGGGATGAACATGAAGGAGGACGACTACATCGCCCACCTCCACATCTGCTCGTCCCACGACTTCCTGCTCTTCTTCACCAACCGCGGCAAGATCTACCGGCTCAAGGTCTACGAGCTTCCGGAGGGCTCGCGAACGGCGAAAGGCAGCGCCCTCGTCAACCTGCTGCCGCTGCGCGAGGGGGAGAAGGTGATGGCCGTGATCCCGACCCGGGATTTCAAAGAGAACAAGTACCTCGCCTTCGCCACCGCCAAAGGCCAGATCAAGAAGACGGAGTTCCTCTCCTACAACACGCCGATCCGCGCCGACGGGATCATCGCGATCAAGGTCCGCGACGGAGATGAGCTGGTCCAGGTCCGGCTCACCTCGGGCGAAGACGACATCCTGATGGTCTCCCACTCCGGCCACGCCTCGCGCTTTTCGGAGAAGCTGGTCCGCCCGATGGGCCGTGACACCAGCGGGATCAAGGGGATGAACGTCTCCGACAAAGGCAACCTCGTCCTGGCGATGGACATCGCTCGCGATGACACCGAGCTGTTCGTGGTTACCGAAAACGGCTACGGCAAGCGCACGCCCGTCGCCGAATACCCGGTCAAGGGCCGGGGAACAAAGGGTGTGCTGACCGCGAAGCTGACCGAGAAGAAGGGCGGCCTGGCGGGGGCCTTGATCGTCCACGAACATCAGGAGCTGCTCTTCATCTCCCAGAACGGAATGGTCCAGCGGACCTCGGTCAGCGGCATCTCTCAGATGGGCCGCCCGACCCAGGGCGTCAAGGTGATGAACATCAAGGACGACGACCAGGTCAGCGCCGTCGCCCTCGTCGTCGAGTCAAGCGAAGACGTCCCCGCCGACGAGGGCGCAGACGAGTCCCCGCAGGCCGAGCAGCTCCTCTCCGAGGACGACGATATGCGCTGGTCAGGCGGCCGCAGGTAAGTACCGCTCCCAGGCGGGAGGGATCTTCGGGCTGGCGACCTGGATGAAGACGGTCGGCCCGGGAGCCTTGGGCAGCTTGCGCGGGTGCATCTGGATCTCCCGCGGCAGGCGGTTTCCCTTGCGGCGGTTGCAGCTGGCGCAGGCGGCGACGATGTTCTCCCAGACCGACTTGCCGCCCCTGCTGCGCGGGATCACGTGGTCGACGGTCAGCCCCGATTTCCGCGAGCCGCAGTACTGGCAGGTCCAGGCGTCGCGCGCGAGCACCGCTCGCCTGGTGATCTTTCGCCGGTGAGCCTGGCGCGGGACGCGCACGTAGTTGACCAGGCGAATCACGTCCGGCCGCTCCATCGTCATCCGCTCCGAGTGAAGAGCACCCGCGGAGCGCTCGAGCAGCACGGCCTTCTCCTTCAGCAGCAGCACAGCGGCACGTCTCAACGTGCAAACGTTGATCGGCTCATACGTCGCGTTCAGTACCAGGACGCGTGCCATGTCGCCGCAGATTCTAGAGCGCGTGTAAGCGCTGCAACTCAGCCCACTGGGTATGAGCCCAGGATTCGGACCGATTCAGCCTTGGAGCGAAGCTGCTCGATGGCCTCTGCAACTGCCGGATCGGAGAGCCCGCCTTCCAGGTCGCAGAAGAACATGTAACGCCCCAGGCCCTGGCGTAGCGGCCGGGACTCGATCCGGGAGAGGTTGATGGCGCGGGTGGAGAACTCCTGCAGCGCTTCGACGAGGGCGCCGGGGTGGTCCTCGCCAAGCTCGGAGAAGACCAGGGATGTCTTCCACCGCTCGCCGGCCTCCAGCTCGGCACCGGCAGGCGCGATCCAGACGAAGCGAGTCACGTTGCCGGCCTCGTCCTCGATGTGCTCGCTGAGGATCCTGCACTCGTAGAGCTCGGCCGCCGCGCGCGAGCCGATTGCCGCCCACGGCCGGCTCGACTGCGCGACCATCCGCACGGCTGCGGCGGTGCTGCTGGCGCTCCGCCGTTCCACACCGGGGAGCTGGTCGCGAAGGTAGCGGGCGCACTGGGCAAGCGGCTGCGGGTGCGAGAGCACCGCCTCGATCTGAGAGAGCTCGACGGACTCGCGGACGATCAGGTGGGCGTGCACCGCGAAGTCGTACTCGCCGACGATCGTCACCGCCTCCGCCTCGAAAGCCAGTGTGTCGAGGGTTTCGCGCACCGATCCCTCGATCGAGTTCTCGAACGGAACGAAGGCCCGCTCGGCCTCACCGTTCTCGACCGCGAGGATCGCGTCCTCGACGGTCGGTGTCCGCATCGGCTCCCAGTCACCCTTCGGGGCCGCCTCGTGCAGCGCGTCTTCTGTGAAGGTTCCGGCTGGGCCTAGGTAGGCGACCCTAGACATGGGCGCTACTTGAATTCAACCGTGTAGCTGGCTTCGTTGTTCTCGGAGACCTGCTCGCCCGGCACCGGCTGGACTTTGACTTCGAGCGTGACCGTCCCTTTCGGCGCCGGCGTGAGCAGGATCGTCGCAGTTGAGATTTCACCCGCCGCGATGCTGCTGATGCCGCCTTCGAGGGTATTCCCGTCGACCGTGACCGAGACGCTGACGTCGTTCTCGGTCGATTCGCCCTGGTTCTGGACCTGGACTTCGACTTCCGGCGCTTCGTCGGCGGACACTTCGGTGGTGGCTTCCGGGACCAGTTCGGTCCCGCCGATGCTGGTCGAGATCAGTCCGAGCCCGTGGATGCCGGGGGTTTCCCCCTCCGGTACCTGCCCGCTGACCGCGCCCAGGGCGGCGCCGACCGCCGATTCGTCGAGCCACGTTGTCCCTTCCGGCACGAAGACGCTGTCGGGGACGTCCTCCCCTTCGATCCCGTTCTCAGCGAGCACGCTGTTGATCCCCGGCTTCACCACGCTGGTGTAGAGGACGTCGCTTCCCATCAGCTTGCGCATCTGCGAGGCGATGGTTTCGATGGCTTTCTCGGCACCGACTTCGCCCAGCGCCGTGCTCATCTGTTCCGCGACCTCGTTCATCGCGCTGCTGCGCAGGTCGTAGGTCAGCTCCAGTGCGGTCTGCGCGTCGCTCATGTCGCCCGGGGCATCGAGCCCATCGACTCGGGCCTCGTAGCTGTCCATTGCGCTGCGGTCGGCGTTGACCTGATCGACGAAGTCCGTCACCGAGAGCTCGCCGGGATCGCTCAGCTTGCCGAAGAAGGTCTTGCTCGTCTGTTCCGTCTCGACGACGATCTGAGTGACGTCGCTGGCGTAGTCGCTCAGCGCGCGGCTCTTGCGGGCGTCGAGGCAGCCCCTGACGGCGAGCACCAGCAGGATCAGGACAATCAGGCCCCCGCCGACCGCAAGGCCGCGCCGCAGCAGGATCTGCTGTCGCTCGGGGCGTCGCGGCGGTCGCGCTCTGCGGCGCGACGGGGATGAGAAGGAATCCTCCAAGATTGGCTTTCCGAAGCTGGTTGGGTGGCCGGAGAGTATGCATGCTGGCATGGTCTTGGCGTCAAGACCCGCAGCAAACCTTGCGTTTTCGGCCTCGGGCCGCAGGAGAGCGGGGTCTTGGGGCGAAGTCGAAGGGGCTGTGGTCGGCTCCCTCGTCCTCAACCGCTTCCTGATCGAGCGCCGCCTCGGCAGCGGCGGCTTTGGCGTTGTCTACGAAGCTTGGGACGGTCGCTTGGAGCGCTCGGTCGCCGTCAAGGCGATCGAATCGCGAGGCGAGGCCGCCCACCGCGTGCTGCGCGAGGCACAGGCGGCAGCCCGCCTCAACCACCCCGGCATCGTCACCCTCTATGAGCTCGGCGAGGAGGACGGGAACGCGCTGCTGGTCACCGAGCTGGTCGAGGGCTCCACGCTGGCCCAGCTGAGTCGCGAGAGGGCGCTCAGCGATCGCGAGATCGGCGAGATCGGCGCCGATCTGTGCGAGGCGCTGGACCACGCCCACGCCCACTCCGTCATCCACCGCGACATCAAGCCCCAGAACGTCCTGGTGCCCGAGGAAGGCGAGCCGCGCGCCAAGTTGATGGACTTCGGCATCGCGCGGTTGACCGATGCCGCGGCGCTGACGGCGCCGGGAGACGTGGTCGGCACGCTCGCCTACATGTCGCCCGAGCAGGCCGAAGGGCGAGCGGCGGACGCCGAAGCCGACGTCTACTCGCTGGCCCTGGTGCTCTATGAGTGCTGGAGCGGGGAAAACCCGAACCGGCGCGCGACCCCCGCCGCCACCGCGCGCGCGATCGGCGGCCGGCCTCGACCCCTGCGGCGCCACCGCGGCGACCTGCCTCGCGAGCTCACCGAGACGATCGACGCGTGCCTCGACGCACGCCCCTCCCGCCGCCCGAGCCTCGAGGAGCTGGGCACCGCGATCGAGGACTCGCTCGACCAGCTCGCCGAGGCTGCGCCCCAAGTTGCCCACCCACTCGGCCTTCGCTTGGGCGTGGCAGCGGTCGCCGCGGCGCTCGGGGCCTGGCTCGCGGTCGGTCACGGAGCCCTGCTGCCGTAGGATTTCAGCGGATTTCCCGGTCCGGAGGAACCGCGTTCGGCTGCAGAAGGAGCCCCAGATCAGCGTTCTACGCAACCTTGAGAGTCGGATCGAAGGCCTCGTTGAGGGGGTCTTCAGTCGCGCCTTCAGCTCCGAGGTGCAGCCGGTCGAGCTTGCTCGCAAGCTCGCCAAGGAGATGGACTCCCACAAGACCGCCGGCGTGGCCCGCGTGTACGTCCCCAACGAGTACACGATCCACCTCTCGAGCAAGGACCGCTCCAGGCTCGAGGGATACGAGCGCTCGCTTGAGCAGGAGCTGTCCGGCTATCTGCTCGAGCACGCGAGGCGGCGCAGCTATGACCTGCTGACCCGGCCTACCGTCACTTTCAATACGGACGAGCAGCTCCGCCTCGGCGAGTTCGGGATCCAGACCCGACTGGTCAAGCCGCCGGCCCACGAGGGGGAGAGCGCGAGCCAGGGGGAAGAAGGCCACACGATGGTCTACTCGGCGGTGCGTGACCAGTCGACCAAGCCCTCGGAGCCGCCGCCGGGCGCCTCCGTCGCGACCCGGGCGATCGTCTCGCTCGACGACCGGCGCTATGTGCTGGACGGCCCCAGGGCGACGATCGGCCGCTCCAAGGACGCCGACTGCGTGCTGCGAGACCCAAATGTCTCCCGCCACCATGCGGAGCTGCGTCGCGCGACGACGGGAGATTGGACAATCGTTGACCTGGGCTCCACGAACGGCGTCAAGGTCAACGACCGCCGCGTCCCTTCCACCCGCCTCAGCCCGGGCGATCGGGTAACGATCGGGAAGACCACCTTCGTGTTCGACATCGAGCAGTGAGAGTCTGTCAATCACGTGGACTACGATCCGATCTCTGTCGCCCTTAAATTCGGCTTCTTGGCCGTCCTCTACTTCTTCCTGCTCTGGATCGCCCGCAGCGCGCTCAAGGACCTTCGCGGCACGATCGCCCCGGCCCCCGACTCGACCGGCTTTCACCCGGCGATGCCCTACGACGCCCCCCGCGGTGGCGCCGACGCTTGGCTGGTCTCCGAACGAGGCGGTGGCCTGACGCAGGGCGAACGGTTCGACCTGATCGGCGGCCTCTCGATCGGCCGCTCAGCCGAAGCTGACGTGCAGATCGAGGATCGCTACGCCTCCGGCCTGCACGCCAGGGTCTTCTCCCGGGACGGCCGCACTTACGTCGAAGACATGAACTCAACGAACGGGACGGTGGTCAACGACGCGACTCTTAGAGGAGAGGCCGAGCTGATCGACGGCGACGTGGTGAAGATCGGCGACACCGAGTTTCGCTTCGAGGCAGGCGCCTGATGCTGCGCGTCGACGAGCAGGCCTTCCGCACCGACACGGGGCGGCAGCGCAGCGCCAACGAGGACTCCTTCTTCGTCCGCTCGCCGATCTTCGTCGTCGCCGACGGCATGGGCGGCGCCCAGGCGGGCGAGGTCGCTTCGAAGGCCGCGACTGAGGCCTTCGCCGGAGACCTGCCCGACGCCCCCCCCGAGCAGGTCCTGCGCGAGACGATCGAAGCGGCAAACCGCGAAATCCACGACCTAGCCCGCACCGACCCATCGCGGGCGGGGATGGGGACGACGATCACCGCGGTGATCGTCAACGCCCAGAGCGAAGAGGTCTGCATCGGCCACGTTGGCGACAGCCGCGCGTACCGGCTGCGCAACGGCAAGCTGGAACGGCTCACCCGCGATCACTCGCTGGTCGAGGAGATGCGCCGCAAAGGCCAGATCACCGACGCCCAGGCCGAGGACCACCCGCAGCGCTCGATCATCACCCGCGCGCTCGGTCCCGAACCGGAGGTGGAAGTCGACCTGCAGACGGTGCCGGCGCAGCCGGGCGACGTCTTCCTGATCTGCTCCGACGGCCTGACGACGATGCTCGGCGACGACCACATCGCCCGCCTGCTCGCCCGCGCCTCCTCGATGGAGTCGGCGGTTCGCGCCCTGGTCGACGAAGCCAACCGCGCCGGCGGTCGCGACAACATCACCGTCGTCGCCTTCAAGCTCGTCGACGCCGCTGCGCCCGCCGAGGGCAATCCCGAGGGAGCGACGCTGGTCGGCGCCGCCGCCGAGGAGGCGGGACTGACGGCGACCGAGGTGCGCCGCCGCGCCGCCGCCGAGGCGGCGAGGAAGCGCCGCGAGGAGCTGGCCGCCGCGAAGCCGCGCCGCCGTCGCCTGCGCACCGCCGCCAAGGTGCTGGCGGCCCTGGTCCTCGTCGCGGCGATCGGCTTCGGGGCCTGGTACGGCAACCGCCAGGTCTGGTTCCTCGGCACCGACGACGCCGGTCGCGTCGCCCTCTACCGCGGCCTGCCCTACGAGCTGCCCTTCGGGATCACGCTCTACGACGAGCGCTACGCGAGCCCGATCCAGACCGAATCGCTGCCGCCCAAGCGCCGCGACGCCGTCAGCGGCCACGACCTGCGCTCGCGCCGCGACGCCGTCGACCTGATCGAAGACATCCAGAGCAGCCAGGGGGCCCTTTGACGTCCGCACGGAACCGCGAGCTGATCGCCCTGGTTCCCGTCGCCCTCCTCCTCACCGCCGGCTTTGCCGCGGTCTTCGCCCAGGAGGAAGCCCGGCTCGACAACCTCAGCCTGATCTACGGCGCCTACTTCCTCGCCGTCTGCCTCGCCACCCACGTCTACCTGCGGATCCAGCTTCCGAACGCCGACCCCTACCTGTTCCCGCTGGTCGCCCTGCTGACCGCCTTCGGGCTGGTGATGATCTACCGGATCGACGACAGCCTCGCCCGCGACCAGGCCAACTGGTTCGTGCTCGGCCTCGTCCTCTTCGCCCTGACGATCCAGCTGCTGCGCGACTACGACGTGCTCGAGCGCTACCGGTACACGATCGCCGCGGTCGGGCTGCTGCTGCTGCTGGCGCCGCGGCTGCCGGGGATCGGACAGCAGGTCAACGGCGCCTACCTGGGGGTGAAGATCGGGCCGCTCGCCTTCCAGCCGGCCGAGTTCTCGAAGATCGCGATCGTCGTCTTCCTCGCCAGCTACCTGCGTGAGCACCGCGAGGTGCTGATCGTCGGCGCCCGCCGCGTGCTCGGGGTGACGCTGCCGCCGCTGAAGCACTTCGGGCCGATGCTGGTGATCTGGGGCGCCTCGATGTTCATGCTCGTCTTCATCCGCGACCTCGGCAGCTCGCTGATGTTCTTCGCCGCCTTTCTGGCCTTGCTCTACGTGGCGACCGGGCGCTTCTCCTTCGTCGTGATCGGCATGGCGATGTTCTTCCTCGGCGCCTGGTTCTTCTCCTCGACTGTGCCGCACGTGGAAAGCCGGATCGATGTCTGGCTCGACCCCTACAGCGACCCCGACAACGCGGGGTACCAGATCCTGCAGTCGATCTTCGCCCAGGCCGACGGGGGCCTGTTCGGCAAAGGCTTCGGCCAGGGCCTGGTCACGATCCCGGGGACCAACGACGCGCTGCTCCCGGCCGCGCAGACAGACACGATCTACGCGCTGATCGTCAATGAGCTGGGTCTGTTCGGCGCCTGCGGGGTGGTGCTGATCTACCTGTTGATCGCCGCCCGCGGCTTCAAGGTCGCCCTGCTCGCCGACGACGGCTTCTCGAAGCTCCTCGCGACCGGCTTGACCGCGGTCTTCGCAATCCAGGCCTTCGTGATCATCGGCGGGGTGACCCGGGTGATCCCGCTGACCGGCGTCACCTTGCCCTTCATCAGCTACGGCGGCAGCTCGATCATCGCCAACTTCGTCCTGCTCGCCCTGCTGCTGTTGATCTCCGATCGCGCCCGGCGTGAGGCCAGAGTCCCCGTGTTCGGCGGAGAGGGCTCGTGAACCGCCAGATCATCAAGCTGTTCGGGCTGGTGGTCGTCCTCTTTGGGGTGTTGATCGGCTTCACCTCCTATTGGGCGGTCTTCGAGGCGGAGGCCCTGAAGGAAAAGGACGCCAACGCGCGCCCACTGCTCGAACAGCAGCAGATCGAGCGGGGAAGGATCCTGGCCGCCGACGGCACGGTGATCGCCCGCTCTATCGCCAAGGGCAATGGCGCCAACAAGCGCTACGTTCGTCGCTATCCCGAAGGGACGCTGTACGGGCACCCGATCGGCTACAGCTTCGTCCGCGAGGGGGATACCGAGTTCGAGCAGTTTCACAACGACGAGCTGGTCGGCAACGAGTCGGAGTTCGTCTCGATCATCGACGAGCTCCTCGGCCATACGCAGGTGGGCAACGACATCGTCACCAACATCGACCCAGAGGCCCAGCGCGTTGCCCTGAGCGCCCTCGAAGCCATTGAGGCCGAAGGCGATGAAGGCGAAGGCTTCGGAGCCGTGGTCGCGATCGAGCCGAGCACCGGCGCGGTCAAGGTGATGGTCTCCAACCCTCCCTATGCCCCCAACCGGATTCCCCGCGAACTCACCGAGTTGAACCGAAACGAAAAGGAAGCGCCGCTCTACCCCCGCGCCACCCAGGGCCAGTACCCGCCGGGCTCGACCTTCAAGGTCGTCACCGCCGCCGCCGGGCTCGACAGCGGCGCGATCACAGCGGAAACGCCGATCGACGCGCCGGGGTCGCTGGAGGTCGAAGGCACGCCGCTGGAAAACGACTTCGGCCTGGACTTCTTCGGGGCCACCCTCGACACGGCGCTGACCAACTCGGTCAACACCTGGTTCGGCCAGCTGGGACAGCAGCTCGGCAACGACACGATGTTCGAATACATGGAACGGTTTGGCTTCAACGCGACCCCGGAGATCGACCTGCCCGAGGATGAGCTTTCCGAGAGCGGGGTCTTCGGCGAAGACGGCGAAGTGCTTCGCGCGAGCGACCCGGTCGACTTGGCGCGGCTGGCAATCGGCCAGGAGCGGATGCTGGTGACGCCGTTGCAGATGGCCGAGGTCGCCGCGGCGGTCGCCAACGGCGGCAAGCTGATGAAGCCGCAGATCTGGAGCCGGGTGGTCGACCCCGACGGCCGCGTCATCGACAGCCTCGATCCTTCCCAGTACAGCCAGCCGATCGACGAGGAGACGGCGGCGGAGCTGACGACGGCGATGGAAGGGGTGGTCAACGCCGGGACCGGCACCAACGCGGCGATCTCTGGAATCCCCGTGGCCGGCAAGACGGGCACCGCCGAAACGCCGGGCAACCTTGCCTGTGGCGGCGGCGAAGAAGAGAACCAGGCTTGGTTCATCGGCTTCGCGCCGGCCGATGACCCCGAGATCGCGATCGCCGCAACGGTCGAGTGCACCGAACAGTTCGGCAACGACGTCGCGGCGCCGATCTTCCGCGAAGTGGCCGAAGCAATCCTCAATGGGGCTGAGCCTGTTGAATGACGGGGCGATGAGGATTTCCATGGGGGCCACGAGTGCCTGAGATAGGCCAGGGAGCGGTGATCGACGGCCGTTACCGGCTGCTGCAGAAACTCGGCTCGGGCGGCATGGCCGACGTCTGGCTCGCCGAAGATCCCCATCTCCAGCGCCGCGTCGCGCTCAAGGTCCTGCACGCCCACTTCGCGCAGGACCGTGAATTCGTCGAACGCTTCCGCCGCGAGGCAGAGGCCGCCGCCGGGCTCCAGCACCCGAACATCGTCGCGATCTACGATCGCGGGGAGGTCGAAGGGACCTACTACATCGCGATGCAGTACCTCGAAGGCCGCTCGCTAAAGGAGCTGATCGACGGGGGCCTCAGCTCCGAGCAGGCGGTGGGCTTGATCCGCCAGGTGCTCGAGGCTGCGGGCTTCGCCCATCGCCACGGCGTGGTGCACCGCGACCTGAAGCCCCAGAACGTGATCGTTGACGCCGAGGGCAAGGCCACGGTCACCGACTTCGGCATCGCCCGCGCCGGCGCTTCGGAAATCACGCGGGCGGGCTCGGTGATGGGCACCCCGCACTACCTCTCGCCCGAGCAGGCCCAGGGCCTCGACGTTACGGCGGTCTCCGACCTCTACTCGGTCGGGATGATCCTCTTCGAGGCCCTCACCGGACGGGTCCCCTTCGAGGCCGATTCCGCCGTCGCGATCGCGATGAAACAGGTCTCCCAGGCACCCCAGCACCCCAGCTCGCTCAACCCAGAGGTCTCGCCCGCCCTCGACGCGGTCGTGATGCGAGCGCTGGAAAAGGACCCCGGCCACCGCTTCCAGAACGCCGACGCTTTCATCGCCGCCCTCGACGCGGCGCTTCGGGACCCGGCCGGGGGTCGGGGAACGGCTGTGTTCGCACCCCTTCCACCGCCGGTCGCCTCGCCCGACCAGGGAGGCGATAGAGGGCTGACCCCAGCGGAGGAAGCCGCCCGCAAGCGCCGCCGGCGCCGTTGGGCACTGGTGGCCATTGCGGTTCTGATCGGTGCCCTGATTGGGTACTCGCAGGTCCGCGACACGACGACCGAAGTCCCCGAAGTGGCCGGCAACCAGCTCAACGTGGCGATTGCACTGCTCAAAGAGGATGGCTTTGCGGTGGCCTCAGAAGTGAATCGGGTTGAGCGCCCCGTCCCAGCGAACGTCGTGCTCGAGACGAACCCCCCCCGCGGCGATGTTCCCCTCGACTGCAGCTTCCTTAACCTCTTCTGCTCGAAGCCCGAGGTGACGCTGACGGTGAGCGCCGGCCCCGGCTCCGAAAAAGTCCCGGCGACCGCCGGGTTGACCCAGGAGAAAGCGGTCACGGCATTGGAAGACGCCGGCTTCGAACCGCAGGTGGAGAAGGTCAACTCAGAGGACGTCGACGCCGGCATAGTGATCCACTCCGAGCCCTCGGCCGGGGCCACGGCCACGCGCGGCACCGCTGTGACGCTGACGGTCTCGAAAGGGCCAAAGCTCGAGAAAGTGCCGGTTCTCGTCGGCAGCCAACGCGCCGTGGCGGTAGAGCGGATTCGCGGTGCCGGCTTCGTCCCCAACGTCACCGAAGAAGAAAGCTCGGCGCCGGAGGGAGAGGTGATCCAGCAGTCGCCCTCAGCCGGCTCCGAGCTTCCCAAGGGGTCGTCGGTCTCGATCGTTGTCTCCGAGGAAGAGGAAGCGATCGTCGTGCCCAACGTGATCGGAAAGGAACGCGCCGCGGCGACCGAAGAAATGCGCTTCGCCGGCCTCGGCTACACCGTGCAGGAACAGGAAACCGAAGTCCTTTCCCAGGTCGGCCGCGTGACCGACCAGTTCCCTCCTCCTGGCTCGGAAGTCGAACCGGGCACCAGTGTGACGCTGATCGTCGGCAGGCTGGCGGTGGGCGCGACCACTCCCGAAGCGGAATGAAGCGCCGACACGCAGGGTGGGGGAGCTTGCGATGAGGGTCGCGGTGCTCTGTGGCGGCCGTTCCTCCGAGCACGAGGTGTCGCTGCGCTCGGGCGCGGCGGTGGCAAAGGGGCTCGAGCAGGCCGGCCACGAGGCGCTTCTGGTCACGATTGACCGGGACGGTGGCTGGAGCTGCGAGGGAGAGGCGGTGAAGCTGACGCCCGCGGGCGGTCTGCTCGAGGCCGACGTCACCTTCCCGGCGCTGCACGGCCCGTTCGGCGAGGACGGCAGTGCTCAAGGCCTGCTCGAGTGTCTCGACGTCCCTTACGTCGGCTCCGACGTCCTCTCCTCGGCGGTCTGCATGGACAAGCTGACGCTGAAGCGGCTCTTCGCCGGCCGTGGCATCCCGCAGGTCGATTTCGTCGGGGTCGACGAGGAGGATTGGCGCACCGGCTGCGAGCGATTGGGCCTGCCGCTCTGGGTGAAGCCTTCGCGGCTGGGCTCGAGCGTTGGGATCAGCAAGGTCGAGGCGTTGGGGGGCGAGTTGGACGAGGCGGTGGACCTGGCGCTCCGCCACGATCCGCGCGTGATCGTCGAGGCTTCGGCCAGCGGCCGCGAGGTCGAGTGCTCACTGCTCGGCAACGAGACCGTCGAGGTCTCGGTGGCGGGGGAGGTGAGGACCGGCGGCGATTGGTACGACTACGAGCACAAGTACAGCGAGGGCGGCATGGAGCTGGTCGTCCCCGCCCCGATCCCGGAGGAGCAGGCGAGTCACCTCCGCGAGCTGGCTATTGAGGCATTCCGCCTGGGCGGCTGCTCGGGCCTCGCCCGCTGCGACTTCTTCGTCGAGCCGGACGGCGAGGTCCTGGTCAACGAGATCAACACGATGCCCGGCTTCACCGAAACCAGCGTCTACGCCAACCTCTGGGAGGCGAGCGGCCTCACCTACCCGGACCTCTGCGACCGCCTCGTCGCGCTCGCGATCGAGCGCCACCGAAGCGCCCGCTCCCACGAGTTCTGAGAGCGGAGTGAGCTGTACCCCTCGGGTCTCTCCACAACGGGCCGCTCACTCCAGCAGCTTGATGTCGCTGACCTCGAGCTGGTAGCGGCCCGGTTGGTCGCGTGCTTCGGACGCCTTGGTGAACCAGAGCAGGAAGTAGGTGGAGGGCTGAAGCACCTTCAGGCCGATCTCCTGGGTGGTGGATGCGTCGGTGGCTTCGCCCACCGGCTCGCCCCAGCCTGAGAGCTCCGAAGGCGGCCCTGCCGGGGCGGCGTAGACCTTGGCGTCCCAGCCGGAGGTGGGGCTTTGGACGACCATCCTTCGCGGAGTCGCCGGGGACAAGGCCGTCACGTAGACGCCGACCCCGGGTTCCGGCCCCGTCTTCGTGCCGGCGAAGGTATCGGAGTCGTAGTGCTCGCTTTCCCAGGCTGTCCCCGTCGGGTCGCCGTCGGCCACCAACCCAACCTTGCTGCCGATCTCTTCCCCGTCTCCGGCGGGGTCGTAGTCGGTGGCCGAGTCGATCGCGACCGACTCCCCGCCCCCGTTGTCGGCGCCCCCACCGCCCAGCCTGCCGCTGGAGATCAGTCCCACGACGAGCAGCGCCCCACCGGCCACGAGCAGCAGCGCGACGATCGCCGTCCATGACCAGCGGGCCCGGGTCGAGAGCTTTCGCTTCGGAGCCGGCACCGCGTCGAGGATGCTGGTTGCCTCACCGGTGGTCGACCCCGCCCGGGCCGCCTCGACCTCCAGCGCCGTCTCGAGGTCGTCGATCATCTCGCCGACCCCCTGGTAGCGCTCTGCCGGGTTCTTCGCCGTCGAGCGCTCGACCACCAAAGCCACCGCGGCGGAGGCATCCGGCCGGCGCCGCTGCACGTCGGGGAGCTCCTCGTTGACGTGTTTCATCGCCACGCCGACCTGGCTGTCGGCGTGGAAGGGAACCTGGCCGACCAGCATCTCGTAGAGGACGACGCCCAGTGAGTAGACGTCGGAGCGGGGGTCCACGCCCTTGCCCATCGCCTGCTCGGGCGCCACGTAGTCGGTGGTGCCGAGGACGCGGCCGGTGGCGGTCATCCCAGCCTGTTCGAGCTGCCGGGAGATGCCGAAGTCTGTGAGCTTGGCGCGACCCTCGTCGTCGATCAGCACGTTCTGCGGCTTGATGTCCCGGTGGACCATGCTGCGCGCGTGGGCGACGCTGAGGCCGCGGCCGATCTCGATCGCGTAGGCGATCGCCTCCTGGGTATCGAGCGCGCCGACTCGGGAGATCCGCTGCTTCAGCGTCTCCCCCTTTACGTATTCGAAGACGATGTAGGGGTGGCCGCCGTCCTCACCCGCGTCGATCACCGAGACGACGTTCGGGTGAGAGATCTTGGCGACCGCGCGGGCCTCCTGCCGGAAGCGCTCGAGCTGGTCGGGCTGCTCGGACATCTCGCGGTGCATCACCTTCACCGCGACGGCCCGGTCGAGCGTTTCGTCGCGCGCCAGATATACGGTCGACATCCCGCCGCTTCCCAGCTTCGCCTCCAGCCGGTAGCGCCCCGACAGTACGGTGCCGATCATCGAGCTTGA
>JBBDYO010000036.1:12320-29298 GCA_040901495.1 Solirubrobacterales bacterium | reverse complement strand
TCCCCGCCGACTTCATCTGCGAGGCGATCGACCAGACCCGCGGCTGGTTCTACACGCTGCTGGCCGAGTCGACTCTCCTCTTCGGGGAGTCCAGCTACCGCAACTGCGTCTGTCTCGGGCTGATCCTCGACCCCGAGGGGCAGAAGATGTCGAAGAGCAAAGGCAACGTGGTCGAGCCCTGGGACGTGATTGCCGCCCACGGCGCCGACGCCTTCCGCTGGTACTACCTGACCGCCCAGCAGCCCTGGTCCGGCTACCGCTTCTCGGTCGACACGGTTGGCGAATCGGTGCGCCAGTTCCTCCTCACCCTCTGGAACACCTACTCGTTCTGGGTCCTCTACGCGAACGCCGAGAACCTCACGCCCGCCGACTTCGCCGACCCCCCTGAGCCGGCCGAGGACCTCGATCGCTGGGCGCTCTCGCGGCTGCAGGCCACGGTCGAGACGGTGGACGCTCACATGGACGCATTCGACTGCACCGCCGCCGGGCGAGCGATCGCCGACTACATCGAGGAGCTCTCCAACTGGTACGTGCGCCTCTCGCGCCGGCGCTTTTGGGACGGCGACCGCGCCGCCTTCGCGACGCTGCGCCATTGCCTGCTGGAGACAGCGGCGCTGCTCGCGCCGTTCACGCCGTTCCTCGCCGACGAGGTTCATCTCAACCTTGCCGGCGGCGAGGCCGAGGAGCTGGGCGGGCATCCCGACTCCGTCCACCTGCGCGACTTCCCCACCCCCGACCCCGAGTTGGCCGACCCCGAGCTGGAGACGGCGATGGAGGCGGTGCGGCTGACGGTCGAGCTCGGGCGCGCCGCCCGCGCCCAGGCCAAGGCCAAGGTGCGCCAGCCTCTGCGCCGCGCCGTGATCGTCGCCAACGACACCGAGCGCGAGGCGATCTCCGCGCGGGCCGAGCTGGTCAAGGCCGAGCTGAACGTCAAGGAGCTCGACTTCGTCACCGAGGAGGCGGAGCTGGTCAGCTACGCGGTCAAGCCCAACTACCGCTCGCTCGGCCCCCGCTTCGGCAAGCGGATGCCGCAGGTGGCCGCCGCGGTCGAGGCGCTCGACCCCGTCCACGTCGCCAAGGTCATGGCCGATGGGGGAGAGGTCGGGATCAACGTCGATGGCGACGAGCACGCGCTCGGCCCCGACGAGCTCACCCTCGCCCTCCAGCCGCTCGAGGGCTACGAGGTCGAGGCGGAGGCGGGCCACGCCGTCGCACTGCAGCTCGAGCTCGACGACGAGCTGCGCCGCGAGGGCCTGGCCCGAGAGATCGTCCACGCGGTCCAGATCGCTCGCAAAGAGGCGGGCCTCGAGATCACCGACCGGATCGAGCTCGCCCTCGGCGGTGACGAGGAGCTGCTCGCCGCCGCCCGCGAGCACGAGGCCTACCTCAGCGGCGAGGTCCTCGCGACCTCAGTTGCCTTTGAGGGTGGTGACACCTTCGAGGGTGGCGACGACGGCAAGGTTGCCTCGATCGACGGCCACAAGTTGAGCATTGCGGTGAAGCGGGCGATTGCCTGACTCCCCCCTGCGCGACATCGACGAACCCGGCGGGTTGTGAGGGGTATCGCTGTCCGTAACCCACCGCGGCGCGTCCTCCCTGTCTTGGCAGCGCTGATCTTGGCCTTGCAGCTCTCTGCCTCTGCGAGCGCGGCGCCGCCGCCGGCCGTCGATGAGGCGGAATCGGTGGTGCCGCATCTGATCCTGATCCACGGCGGCTCCTTCCTCTATGAGGACCCGACGTTCAGGTCGCTCACGACCGCGACGGTCCGCGAGGCGGGGTTCGTCCCCCACTACCTCCGCTATCGGCTCGGAGACATGCCGGCCGCGTTCCAGGCGGCGCGTGCGGAGGCCATTCGCCTGAGGGCAAGGTACGGGAGCGCCGTCTATGCCTATGGATCCTCGGCCGGGGGGACGCTCGCCGCGCTACTCGCCGGAGATGGGCTCGTCTCGGCCGCGGCGGCTAAGGCACCGATCTCGGATTTCCTCGCGTGGGAATGGCCTCTGAGCACGTACGGACCCGACTACTTCGAGCAGATCGGAATGCCCCTTGCGGCGAGGGCCAGGCTCTCGCCGCTCCGCCGCCGCGCCCGCCGCCCGGTGCTGGTCGTGCACGGCCGGCGCGACCGGGTTGTGCCGATGGGGATGAGCAGGGCGTACAGTGTGAAGTTCAAGCGTGTGCGCTTGTGGGTAGTCCAAGGAGGGCACCACACCGAGCGCGCCAGGCCGGAGTTGCTGAGCCGCGCCTTCGATTGGCTCACCCGCGCCGCCGACGCCTACGACCACTAGGCCCTCTCCTCTAGGAGGCATCAAGCCGTTTCCTGATGCAAGAACCCCTGCCCTCGCGACAAACCTCCACACAGGACGGCTTTCGGCCGGACATCGAGGGCCTGCGGGCCGTCGCGATCGTCGCGGTCCTGCTCTGCCACGCGGGGCTCCCCTACGCCGCCGGCGGCTATGTCGGCGTCGACGTCTTCTTCGTCATCTCGGGCTTCCTCATCACCCGCCTCCTGCTCGGCGAGGTCGACAGGACCGGCGGCATATCGCTGCGCCGCTTCTACGCGCGCCGGGCCAGGCGGCTGCTGCCGCTTTCGGCGGTCCTCCTCGCCTCCGTCGGCGCCCTCTCGCTCCTGCTCCTGTCCCCCGTGCGCGCGGTCGAAGTCTCGGGAGACATCATCAGCTCGGCTCTCTACACGGCCAACTGGCACTTCGCGGCCCAGTCGGTCGACTACTTCGCTCAGGACATCGAACCGAGCCCGGTGCTGCATCTGTGGTCGCTGGCGATCGAGGAGCAGTTCTACCTGGTCTGGCCGACCCTGCTGCTGGCGGTCACCTGGTTCTGGCGCCGACGTGGGAGCTCCGTCCGCCCCGTCCTCTGGGTGACGCTGGGGGTTGTTCTGGTTGGGTCGTTTGCGCTCGGAGTCAAGCTCACCGGCGACCAGCCCGCCGCCGCCTACTTCTCGACCTTCGGACGGGCTTGGGAGCTGGGCCTGGGGGCGGCGCTGGCGCTCCTGGGAGCGGTACGCATCCGTCGGTTCGCGGGGGCGGCGATCGGCTGGGCCGGCCTCGCCGCGATCGTCTACGCCGCGGTTGCCTTCGACGCGAGCACACCGTTCCCAGGGACCGCTGCCCTGTTGCCCACCATCGGAACGGCCTGCCTGATCCTCGGCGGCGCCTCCCTTTATGGCCAGGCGAAGGGTGCCCCTGCCGGCCTGCTCTCGCTCGCGCCGGTCCGCTACGTCGGGCGCATCTCCTACTCCTGGTACCTGTGGCACTGGCCCGCGCTGATCTTCGCGACGGTGATCTGGGGACCTCTGTCCGTCGTGGCGGGCGTCGCGGTCGTCGCCGTCTCCTGGATCCCGACCGCCGCGACCCACCACTGGATCGAGGATCCCGTTCGCCTCTCCAAGGTGCTCGCCCTGCGGCCGAACCGTGCCCTGGCCATCGGCCTCGGCTGTATGGCGATCGGCGTCGGCGCCGGTGTCCTGCTGACCGATCTACAGCCGACCTTGCGTACCGCGCCGCTCACCGATGTCAAGGGTGCTGCAGCGCTCAGCGAACAGCCCAACCCCCAGCAGCGCGCCGACGCCGTGCGGCCGAACCCGCTGCGGGCGCGGGAGGATCGCTCCCGGGCGTACTACGACGGCTGCCTGGTCGGGATCAGCGGCACGAACTCGAATAAGTGCCTCTACGGCGACCCGGACGCCGACCGCACGCTGATCCTCTTTGGCGACTCCCATGCGATGCAGTACTTCCCGGCCCTAGAAGAGCTGGCGGAAACGCGCCACTGGCGCCTGATCGCCCTGACCAAGGCCGAATGCACCCCGGGAGAAGTGCAGATCCGCAGCATGGTCGCTGACCGCGAGTACTCGCAGTGCGACGCTTGGCGTGAGGAGTCGTTGCGGCGGATCGAAATGGGCGATCCCGAGTCCGCCATCGTGGTGATGAGCGGGGACACCGCCTACACTCCCTACAGCAGCGACGGTGAGGAGCTCAGCGGAGACGCGGGCGCCACCGCGATGGAAGCGGGCTATGTCGCGAGCCTGACGCGGATCCACCGCGCCGGCATGCGGACGGTGGTGATCAAGGACACCCCGGTCTCGGCCAGCGACGTTCCCGGCTGCGTCTCCGAAGACCTCCAGCACCTCGACTCCTGCGCCTTCGCTCGTGTTCGCGATGAGACCAAGGAATTCGATGGCCGAGCCGCCAAGGCGGCGCCCGACACCCATCTGATCGACATCAACAGCG
Organism: Solirubrobacterales bacterium; assembly: GCA_040901495.1. Taxonomy (GTDB): domain Bacteria; phylum Actinomycetota; class Thermoleophilia; order Solirubrobacterales; family 70-9; genus VRUE01. Next base: position 25,054 of record JBBDYO010000036.1, on the reverse strand, counting down.
AGATATGTCCCGACAAGCTGTGCCGGGCGGTGATCGGCAACGCTCTCGTCTGGCGAGACAAAAGCCACCTCAGCGCGACCTTCTCCCGCACCCTTGCCCCCGTGATCGAGCGCGGCTTGAAGAAGGCCGGGATAGCCTGATTCTCAGGTGCCGAACGCCCTGCGGCCCGGGCCGACTACTCCTCGGGCTCGCCGATGATGAAGTCCGACTTCGAGGTGTCGGAGAACTTCACCCAACAGTGCTCCGGGGGGACATCGGCGACCTCCCCCAGAGCGGCCTCGATCCGCTTCGCGATCTCCGCCTTCTGCTCGTCGGTCCGTCCCTCGAACCAGTGGATGTGAACGAACGGCATCGGTCAGCCTCGGGCTTGAGCCGTCGCTAGCTGAGCGCCGGCTCGAGCTCGGCCTCGAGGCGCCGCTTTGGCATTGCCCCGACGACTTTCTTGGCGATCGCCCCGTCCTTGAAGAGGATCAGGGTCGGGATCGAGAGGACCTCGTACTGGGCCGCCGCCTGCTGGTTCTCATCGACGTTGAGGCTGAGGATCTTCAGGTCATCCCGCTCGGAGTCGATCTCCTCGAGGACGGGGTGGACGACGCGGCAGGGGCCGCACCAGGGGGCCCAGAAGTCGACGAGCACTGGGCCGTCAGCCTCTAGGACCTCGGACTTGAAGGTCGCGTCTGTCACGTCGGTGAGCTTGCCTGTCACTGGAATCGGTCTCCTGGCAGTTGAGTTTCAGCGCTCAATACTTCAGAAAGTATAGCGGTTGAAAAATTGTTTGGCCCGATAGAAATTGAGGGCTAAATTCGCTCCTAACAGGCTATTTAATGCTGATTTTCTCCTATTGGAAGCTAGTGTTCCTTGACACGAACACTTCTGTTCCTCTACAGTCCCCGCCCGTTCCGAAAGAGGGATAGGAACGCGCTTTAAGCAGTAACTACAGCGAGGCTCGCTAGGGGGTTTTCTGCCCCCGCCGCCGGTTCCCGCTGCCGAAGCGTAGAAGAGGGACCCGCCAGATTGCCTCCAAGACGATTGAGCGATCCATCTTCGAGGTCCCTACCCGGCGGTCGCGGAAGACGATCGGGACCTCGGTGACCTCAAAGCCCTGGCGGATCGCGCGGTAGGTCAGCTCGACCTGGAACGCGTAGCCGCGCGCCTGGACGGCGTCTAGGTCGATCGTCTCCAGCACCTCGCGCCGGAAGCATTTGAAGCCGCCGGTCAGGTCGCGGACGTCGACTCCAAGCACCATCCGGGCATAGGTGCTGCCGCCGCGGCTGATTCCCCGTCGCACCATCCCCCAGTCCCCGACGCCGCCGCCGGGCACGTAGCGGGAGCCGATCACGAGGTCGGCTCCCTCGGCCGCCTCGAGCAGCCGGGGCAAGTAGGCGGGTTCGTGGGAGAAGTCGGAGTCCATCTCGAGGATCAAGCCGGCGCCCTCGGCGAGCGCACGGCGGAAGCCCGCGATGTAGGCGGGCCCGAGGCCCTCCTTGTGGGGGCGGTGCAGAACGCTCACCTCCTCGTGAGCGGCGGCGAGCCTGTCGGCGATCTCCCCGGTCCCGTCGGGTGAGTTGTCGTCGACGATCAAGACTCTCGCCGAGGCGGGCAGCTTCTTGAGCACCGCGGCCACAAAGGGCTCGATGTTCTCGGCCTCGTTGTAGGTGGGGAGCACAAGCCAGGCGGGGCCTGTCTCGGACTGGCGACGGTGCATAGGGGGCGATGCTAGTGAGGCCCAGCCCCTTGGTGGGTGCCGCGAGGCCGCCCGCCCGCTAGCTTGCGGGGCATGGCCACCAACGCCGAGATCGCCGCCGCATTCGAAGAGCTGGGCATCCTCTACGAGCTGGACGGGGCGGTCAAATACAGGGTGCTTGCCTACAGCGCCGCCGCCAAGGCGATTCGCGAAAGCCCGGTCTCGGTGGCCGAGCTGGCCGCCGCGGGCCGCGCGACCGAGATCCCCGGGGTGGGCAAGACCCTCGCCGAAAAGATCGACGCCCTGCTTGAGACCGGGGAGATTCCCTCCGCGGTGAAGCTGAAGGCGAAGTTCCCGGCGACCCTGATCGAGGTGACGCGGGTCCCGGGCCTGGGGGCGAAAACGGCGAAACGGCTGTACGAGGAGCTCGGCGTCGCCACCCTCGAGGACCTAAAAGCCGCGGCCGAGGCGCAGCAGATCCGCGGCCTCAAAGGCCTCGGGGCGAAGGTCGAGGAAAACGTGCTGGAGAGGCTGGAGCGCCTCGGCGAGCCCGGCGAGGGCCCCGGCCGCCTACTGCTCTCCACGGTCCGCCCGATTGCCGAGGAGCTGGCGGCCTCGCTGCGCGAGCACCCCGCGGCCAACCGGGTCGAGGTCGCCGGCTCGGTCAGGCGGTGGGCCGAGACCTGCAAGGACATCGACCTGATCGCGACGGCCGATGAGCCCGTCGCCCTAGCCGAGCACCTCACCCAGCACCCCCTGATTGCCGCGGCGGGGACGCCGGGCGCCAACGGCCTGCGGGCGCAGACCCACAACGGCATCTCGGTCGACCTGCGAATCGTCCCCCCGGGTGCCTTCGGCAACCTGCTCCAGCACTTCACCGGCTCCCAGGCGCACAACGTGCAGCTACGCGAAGAGGCGGTGGCGCGCGGCCTCTCCGTCTCCGAGCACGGGATCACCGAGGTCGAGAGCGAGAAGGTCGAGCTCTGCAAGACAGAGGAGGCGGTGTATGAGCGGCTCGGCTACGCCTACATCGAGCCGGAGCTGCGCGAGGGCAGGGGCGAGCTGAAGGCGGCACGGGAGGGGAAGCTGCCCGAGCTGGTCTCGGTCGGCGACATCCGCGGCGACCTCCACAGCCACACCACGCTCTCCGACGGCCGCAACACGCTTGAGGAGATGGCCGCCGCCGGCCGCGCCCGTGGCTACGCCTACATGGCGATCACCGACCACTCGGCGAGCCACGGCTTCGGCGACCACGTCACCGCGGAGCGGCTCTGGGAGCGGGTCGAGGAGGTCCGCGCTTGGAACAAGGGGAAACGTGGCTTCCGCCTGCTCGCCGGGTCCGAGGTCAACATCGGCCTCGACGGCTCGCTCGACTACCCCGATGACCTGCTTGCCGCGCTCGACTGGGTGGTGGCCAGCGTCCACACCTCGTTCGCGATCTCGGAGAAGGAGATGACCAAGCGAGTCCTGGCGGCGATCGAGAACCCCCATGTCGACTGCATCGGGCACCTGACCGGGCGGCTGATCGGCCGCCGCGAGCCCTACGGGATCGACGTCGAGGCGGTGGTGGGGGCCGCGGCCGCCAAAGGCACCATGCTCGAGATCAACGGCAACCCGAACCGCCGTGACCTCTCCGAGCACCATGCGCGCCTGGCCCACGAAGTCGGTGCGACCATCGTCCTCAACACCGACGCCCACGGCGTCGACACCTTGACCAACATGGCTTACGCGGTCGCCACCGCCCGCCGCGCCTGGCTAACCGCCGCCGATGTCGCCAACACGCGCGGCTGGAAAGACTTCAAAGGGCTGCTCAAGCGGTAGCCGGCGCGCGAGACGCGCCCGCCCTATTTGCCGCTTTTGCCTTTTTTAGGCCCTTTTTTCCGTTTGCCGCACTTTTTGCCTTTGCCTTTGCCTTTTCCTTTTCCTTTGGCTTTGGCTTTTTTCGAGGCGCTGGCTTTGCCTTTTGCTTTCCCTTTGCCTTTTTTACCTTTCCCTTTTTTCGGGCATTTCGGCTTGGGTTTTTTAGGCGGGACAGCCGGAGGAGGAAGAGGGTCAGCCTTCGGGCCGAGCCACCAGTTGTGGACGTCGTGGACCGCGTTGTGAGACCCGGTGGCCGCGGTGAAGCCGGGGAAGGCCGCATTGCCCAGAGGGGCGAGTGAGATCTGGTGATCGAGCAGGGGCGCCGGTGGCTTCGTGGCGGACTGGCTGACAAACACCGCGAGGTGTTGCGTAGTCGCGTCGTATGTCACCCAGGCGTATACCGCGGCCCCGTAGAGCGGGAAGGGCAACCCAGCGGTGCACGGAGCGCTTGGCCCGGACTCATTGGCGCACGCGAGGTGGTTTTCGGTTTTCCCTTCCGAGGTGATTGCCACGTGGCTGCCCAATGGGTCGATGACGTTGTGGTAGATGTCGAACTCGACCGCGACGCTGGGCGCGATGCCCCCGTACCCCAGCGAACCACCCGTTCCTTCGCCGCCGTCGGGTCCTTTGCTCTGGATCAGGAAGGCGATGCCGTCGGCCGGTTCGCTTAGGCAGCAGGTCGAGTCGTGCATCGAGATCTGAAACTGGGTTTCGAAAGACTGCTGCGGGTCGAACGCGGTAGTGGTGAACGCACTGCCGTTTTGAAAGGGCGTGGCAGCGGTCAGCCGCAGCACGTTGCCTTCCTGTTTTGCGTTGTCGTTGAGCTGTAGGCCGGCGGTGCTCGAGAAGTCGGGATAGCTGAAGTAGTTGAACGTCCCCGCGCTCGCGGATGCGGCGAAGACGAGCAGCGAGGACGCTGCGAGCGCGAGGCTGAGTCGAGCGGAAAACGAGTTCACAAAACGGCTGGGCCTACGAATCACGGGAATCCCTCCAGGACGGTTGTCTCGCGAGTGTAATTCGGCTTGTCGAGTTCCTCGACCCCAGAAGTGGGGCATCTGACGCGCCGGCTCCGAGAATCAGGCCCGCAAACGGTCGCTGCGAAGGCCCGGCGTTCGGACCAGCTGGATAGGGCGCAGGGCGGAGTTGGGGACGACGTAGAACTTGACGCCGTCGCGCTGCTCGATGGCGAGGACCGCGGCCTCTCGGGTGCGCCAGGCGAGGGCGATGAGGAGGGCGTAGCCGGCGCCGACCGTGGCGACGCTCGGGAAGAAGATGCCGAGGGCGCCGATGACGACGGTCGAGAGGGCGATCGGCCAGAGGCGGCCGGCGGCGATGCGACCAGAGGGCTCCGGTGGCAGGCTGGTGGCGGTCCGGGCTTTCGCGAGGGCGTCGCGAACCCCATCCGCGGCACGCGCCGGGCGGCCGAGGTAGACGCCGATCGCCATCGCGGCGAGCCACCAGACCGCGGCGACGATGACAGCCAAGGTGTCTTCCTCTCGCCCGGCTGAAAGAGCGGCGATCGCCGCCAGCGCCGTCGCCTCGCCGGCGACGGCGAAAACGGTGAGGCGAAGCAGGTCGGTATAGGCCATCGTCTTATCGGGCCAGGGACTCGAGGATCTCCAGCCACCCCGGCGGCCCGTCGACGCTGAGGTCCGCCTCCTCCGCCAGCTCCGGCGGAGCCTCAGGGGAGGAGACGCCGATGCAGACCGCGAGGTCGAGCTCGCCCTCGTCGCGCAGCTCGCGCAGGCGGCGGAAGGCGTCGAGGTCGGTGCGGTCATCGCCGGCGTAGGCAGCCGCTGAGATGCCGTCGCCGGCGAGCAGCGCGGCTACCGCGGAGTCCTTTCCGCCCCCACCGACCGGTCGCAACTCCAGCACCTTCCGCCCCCATCGCGGCTCGAGGCCGTCGCGGCCGGCCTCGGCGGCGATCTCGTGGGCGCGGGCCTCGGCGTGGCGCTCGTCCCCGGCGCCGCGCCAGTGCAGCGCCTGGATCGGTCCCTTGCCCTCGAGCCGGAGCTCCGCCTCCGCCAGCGTCTCCTCCCCGAGCGCCGCGACGAACCGCGCGGCGTCGTCCTCGCGTCCCTGCAGCGAGGGGTCGAGCCGTGGCTCCTCCTCCCCCGGAAGCAGCAGTTCCAGCCCATGGTTGCCGGCGTAGGCGATTCCCTCGGCTCCCACCAAGCGCCGGGCCTCCAGCGCCCGCCGGCCGGAGATGCAGCCGACCAAGCCGAAGCGCTCGCTCAGCTCCTCGAGCAGCTCGGTGGCCCGGGCGGGCACGGTGGCCTGCTCGGGCCGTTCGGCGATCGGGGCGAGGGTCCCGTCGACGTCGGTGAGAATCGATGAGCGGGGGGGGTCGTCGCGCAGCGGCGCCAGCAATCCCAGCCCCGCCTCGCTGGCCCCTGTCTCGGATCGGGACACGGGACTAGTATCGCGCGATGCCCACCGATCGCACCCTGAAGCTCGCGGCGATCGGAACGCTGGCCGGAATCTTCAGCGGCCTCTTCGGCGTCGGCGGCGGCACCGTGATCGTGCCGCTGCTGATCCTCTGGTTCGCCTACGGGGCGAGGATGGCAACCGGCACCAGCCTCGCCGCGATCATTTTGATCGGCGTGCTTGGGGTAGCGGCCCAGGGCGGGCTCTACGGGAACGTTCACTTCACCACCGGCGCCCTGCTCTCGATCCCCGCCGTCGGTGGGGTCGTGCTGGGCACGGCGATCCAGCAGCGCATCTCCCAGAAAGCCGTGTCGCTGCTGTTCGCGGCACTGCTCGTCGCCGTCGCAATCCAGCTGGTGATCCCATGAATGAGCTGCTCGCGGTGCTGATTGTGATCCTCGGCGGCATGGCCGGTGGGCTGGTCGGCGTCGGCGGCGGGGTGCTCTTCGTCCCGGCCCTGACCATCTGCTTCGGGCTCTCGCAGGTGGAGGCGGAGTCGACCTCGCTGCTGATGATCGTCTTCGTCGCTTTGGTCGGCACCATGCGGCAGCGGGGGTACGGGAACGTCAACATGCGCGATGCGGTTGTGATCGGCGTCCTCTCCCCACTGGGTGTCCTGGTCGGGGTCGTGATCGCCAACGAGGTTCCGCAGCGGGCGCTGGAGCTGGGCTTCGCCGCGCTCGTCCTGTTCGTCGCCTACCAGTTGGTCCGCCGCGCCCTCAACGAACCGGGGGACGGGCCCGGGTCACTCCCGGGCGAGGCCGACGGCACGCTGGCAGAACCTCGACAGCGAGCTGACTAGCTCCTCGGCCCGCACGCCCTCCCCGACCGGAGAGAGCGGGCTGACCAGCGCCTCGCCGATCGCGCCCATCAGCGAGGCGGCGGTGAGGTCTACGTCCTGTGCCGGCAGCTCGCCGCTGGCTATCCCGATCCGCAGCAGATCGGCGAGGCGCTCACGGTAGGTCTGGCGATAGGCCAGGCGCTCCGCGTCGACCAGCGGGTCGACGGGCTCATACCCGAGGGCCCAGGCGAGCCGTGGCTTGCTCAAAGCGCTGTTGGTGAACTCGCGCACCACCGCATCGAGCTTTTCGGCGACGCTGCCGGTCCCGGCGCTTGCCTCATAGAGGGCGGCCAGCTCCTGCTCGGCTGCGGTGCGGAACACCTCGACGAACAGCTCCGCCTTCGATGGAAAGTGCCTGTAGAGCGCGCCCGCGGCGACGTCGCTGCGCTCCGCGATCGCGGCGACCGACGCGGCGGCATAGCCGCCTTCCTCGAGCAGCTCCACGGCGGCGCGCAGCAGCCGCTCGCGGGTCGCGCCCCCGCGGGCGGTGGCGGCGGGGGGCAGTTTGGCCCTTGTCCGGTTGGACGGCATCGCCACGGGCTACTCGTAGGACAGCGCGTCGGAGAGCGGGGCACGCGCCGTCAGCCAGGCGGGCAGGGCGGCGGCGACGGTGCCGATCAGCACGGCGCCCGCGACGACAGCGGCGACCGTGGTCAGGACGATGCCGTCGCTGACCACGTAGCCCTGGGATTCGAGGAATCCGAGCGTCGGGCCGCGGAAGGAGACGATCCCCCCGATCGCCCCGCAGATGCCGCCCAGGGTCATCACCAGCAGGGTCTCCATCGCCAGGGCCGCGAACAGCCCGCCGCTGCGTATCCCCATCGCCCGCAGCACCGCCCACTCGCGACGGCGGGCGAAGACCGAGGTGGCGATGATGCCGCCGACCGCGACCAGCGCGGCGAGCAGGGTGAGGACCCTCATCGCGAGCAGTCCCTGGGTGCTTTTCTCCATCTGGGCTTCGAGCCGTTCCCTGAATTCGAGCCCGGTGACTGAGTGAAGCGGCTTCAGACCCTTCAGCGCGGTGGTGTCGAGGCGATCGCGCTCCCTTACCCCGAGCACGTTGATCGCATCGGTTAGGTAGAGGCTGCGGTAGCGGTCGATGTCCATGTAGATGGTTCCCGAGGGCCAGGCGAAGTCCTCGACCTCGCCGATCACCTTCAGCTTTCGCTCCCCGACCGCGGTGTGGACCTCGATCGTGTCGCCGGTCCCGATGTCGAACCCCGCGGCCATCACGCGGGAGATCAGGATGCCCTGCGGGTTGGCGCGCAGCTTCGGCAGCTGCTGCGGAAGCCCAACGCCGTTCCCGAGGACGCCGTTGCGGGTGCTCGGCACCAGTGCGCGCAGCTCGATTTTCCGCCCTTCGTAAGGGATGAAGGCGAACGCGGTCGGGCTCGCCGGAGTGCTCTGGTCCCGCAGCGCCTGGCGCCCGGAGCGGTTGGTGATCGGGACGCTGGCGAAGGCGTCGTCGGAGGCGAGGAGTTGCCGGCCGTCGAGCCGGATCGATTCGCTGAGCAGGCCGGTGCGTTCGAGCAGGCTGTGCTCGGCGAGCTGAGGCGGGATCACCGCCGCGATCCCGAGGGCCATGATTGCCGCTGCCATCGCCGCGCGCCGCGGGTTGGCCTCGACCGCCCCGCGCGCCACGAGGGTCACGGTGGACCCGCCGTGCTCGATGCGGCCAAGCCCGATTGTGGCCAGGCCGACGACGCCCGGCGTCGCCAGCGCCAGGCCGATGAGGATCGTCACCGCCGCGAGCGGGTAGATGCCGGCGTCGGCGACCACCAGCCCCAGCGCCAGGCAGGCAATCCCGCCGCCGAGCAGGGCAAGCGCCGCTCGCAGCGAGATGGTCGAGGTCACCGTCGCCCCCGCCTGGGGGGAGCGGCCCAGCTGGTCGGCGATCGAGCCGCGCGCCGAGGCCAGGGCGCCGATGGTCGCGGCGATCCCGGCGAGCAGCGCCAGCACCGCGGCGATGGCGACGACGTCGGGGCGGACCGCGACCTGCATGTTGAAGCCGAAGACGTCGGTCAGATAGGTGGGCACCTGGGACGCCAGGTAGTTGGAGATCGGGGTGCCGATCAACACTCCCGGCACGATCGCCGCGGCGAGCAGCCCGGTGAGGATGACGCTCTCGGCGAGGATCAGCGGCAGCCTGCGCGAGCCGATCGCGCGGAGCAGGCCGAGATCCTCCTGGCGCTCGAGCATTCGCATCAGCTGCAGGACGTAGATCAACAGCCCCGCGATCGCCAGCACGACCATCCCGAAGACGAAGGTCGGCGCGCGCACGGTGAAGTCGAGGACGTGGCTGAGCTCCGCCTGGTCGCCCTCCGGAGTGCTCAGCACCGCGTTGGCGGGCACGACCCGCTCGGCGCGGCGTTCCCAGGCCTCGAGCGAGGCACCCGGCGCGAGCTTTACGTAGACGATCGTCGGCCTGCCGGGAGCGCCGCGGAGTTGCTGGAGCGAGGCACGGGGGAGGGTGACGACGTCCTCGATCGCCGGGTCGACCGTGACGACCCGCGCGACGCGGGGGTCGATCACGTGCCCGAAGGCGGAGATCCGCAGTCGCTCTCCGCGCCGTACTCCTCCCAGCTCGTCCGCCAGCACCGAGGTCAGCGTCAGGCCCGGCTTCTGGTTGCGGCCGGTCCGCACCCCGAGGTCGCGCTGAACCGCGCTGCCGAGCCGGCGCGCGGAGCGGTCGACCCCGAGCGCGGTGGCGACGATCAGCTCATCCTTGCTTTCCATCGTCACCCGCTGCTGGGCCATCGGGATCGCGTAGCGGGTGCCGGGGACCTTCTCCAGCCGCTTCGCCAGCCCCGGGTCGAGCGAGGAGCTCCCGATCGCCTCGACCTCGACGTCGGAGATTCCGCCCACCGCTTCGCCGCGCTCGCGGAAGGAGTCCTCGATGCTGGTCAGGAAGGCGAGCAGGCCCACGCCGATCCCGATCGAGAGGGCGAGCGCCGCCCAGAGCACCAGGGCACGGGCGCGCTGGCGCTTCATGACGTGAAGGAGGTGGCGGATCAGCAGGCCGGTGAGCCGCGCCTGCGAGCGGACCGCGTTCATCTCCCGATCAGCGAGGCGAGGTTTGCGACGAGCCCGCGCCGACCGTTCGCGCCACCCACCGAAACGTCCTCGATCTTCCCGTCGACCAGGGTGACGATCTCGTCGGCGAAGCGCTCGGCGAGATCGCGATCGTGGGTCACCATCGCCACGGCCCGCTCCCCCGTCGCCTGTTCGCGCAACAGCTCGAGGATCTGCGCGGCGTTGCGCTGGTCGAGGTTGCCGGTCGGCTCGTCGGCGAGGATCAGCCGCGGTTCGTTGACCAGCGCCCGGGCGATCGCGACGCGCTGCATCTGCCCGCCGCTGAGGTTGCGGGCGGGCGCGTCGACCTTGTCAGCGAGGCCCACCTGCTCCAGCAGCTTCCCGGCGCGCTGACGGGAGCGGCGCCGGTCGCGGTGCCCGATTGCCGCCGCCAGCTCGACGTTCTGCCGTGCGGTCAGGCCCGGGAGCAGGTTGAAGAACTGGAAGATGAACCCGAGGTGGGCGGACCGGAAGTCGGCTCGGTCGGCTGGGCTGAGGCTGCCGATGTCGCGCCCGTCGAACAGCAGGCTGCCGCCGTCGGGCGTGTCCAGGGTCCCGATCAGGTTCAGCAGCGTGCTCTTGCCGCTTCCCGAGGGGCCGACGATCGCCACCAACCTGCCCGGCTTGATCTCCAAAGAGATGCCGTGGAGCACCTCGATCAGGTCCCCCCCGAGGGGGTAGGACTTGCTGATCTGGCGCAGCTCGAACACGGCCGCCAGGATAGTGAATCAGGATTCACATTGTGTGCATCGGTCACATTGTGTCCGCCTGTACTCTCAGTGGAGTGGACTCGCTGACCTGGGAAAGCGACGTGCCGCAGCTCCGCGCCCCCATGCTCGTCTGCGCGTTTCAGGGTTGGAACGACGCCGCGGGCGCCGCTTCGACCGCTCTGGGGGCCGTTGCCGCGTCGTTCGACACCGAGCTGATCGCGGGGGTCGACCCAGAGGACTTCTTCGACTTCCAGGCGACCCGCCCGACGATCGAGCTCGCGGAGGGCCAGACCCGCCGCATCGAGTGGCCGCAGAATCACCTGCTCGCCGTCCGCATCCCGAACGCGGACCGCGATCTGATCCTGCTTGACGGCACCGAGCCGAATCTGCGCTGGCGGACCTTCTCCGAGACGATCGCGACCGCGGCCGACACGCTCGGGGTCGAGATGGTGGTGACGATGGGGGCGTTGATCGCGGAGGTCTCCCACACCCTGCCGGTGCCGATCACCGGCCTGGCCTCAGACGAGGACCTGGTCGACGAACTCGACCTCCAGCGCTCCAGCTACGAAGGCCCGACCGGGATCGTCGGCGTCCTCCACGACTGCTGCCGGCAGCTGGGGATGAGCTCCGCGTCGCTGTGGGCCGCGGTGCCCCACTACGTCGCCGCCGTCCCCAACCCGAAGGCCGCGCTGGCGCTGGTGCGGCGGCTCGAAGGGCTGACCGGGATCGCCGTCGACGCCGCCGAGCTCGAAGAGGAAACCGCGAGCTATGAGGAGCAGATCGGGCGGGCGGTCGCCGCCAACCCGGAGATCGCCGAACTGGTTGAGCGAATCGAGGCCGAGCAGGTCGAGCAGCTGGGGTCGGAGGCCGAGGAGCTGCCGTCCGCCGACACGATCGCCCGCGAGTTCCAGAACTTCCTCCAACGCCGCGAAGACTGACCGCAGTCTCAGGCCTCTGAGGCGGGGCAGATCAGCCGGTAGTCGCACCAGCTGCAGACCGTCGGCGAGGGGCGCGGCTCGAAGTCCTGGCCGAGGACTCCCTCGCCTACCTGGAGCACGGTGCGCTCGACTCGCTCGGCGTCGTCGGGCTTGATCGGCGCCGCGACCTTCTCGGCGTCGAGCACGTAGTAGTAGCTGCCCACGCTGGTCTCCAGGTCCCATGCCTCACGGGCGGCGAGTCGGTAGAGGGAGAGTTGCAGGTCGCTCTCGAGGTCGGCTTCGCTCTTGCGCTCGCCGGTCTTGTAGTCGATCAGCTCGTGCTCGCCGCTGGGGAGGCGGTCGACCCGGTCGACCCGTCCCCTGACGTGGTGCTCGCCGATGCGGATGTCGAATTTGCGCTCGAGCCAGACCGGCTCGCCCTCGGATTCGCGCTCCTGCTCCCAGTAGAGGCGCATCGCCTCGCGGGCCCGATCGCGGAACTGGAGCTCGTCGTCGGTGGAGCCGAACCCCGAACGGTGCCAGCCGGCCTCGAACAGCCTCATCAAGCGATGCAGGTCGTCCTCCCCTTCCTCGCCCTCTTCCTTGTGGAAGCGCTCGAGGACGTTGTGGATGAGGATGCCGAAGCGCTGGTTGATCGTCGGCTCCTGGGGGATGCCGAAGACGCGGGCGAACTTGTACTTGAGCGGGCAGGTCAGGTAGAGGCCGAGATCGGACGCCGAGAGGCTCAGCGCTCCGTTGCTGCGGCGCGGCAGGAAGGCCTCCAGCGATGGCTCGTGGCGGGCGGCGATCAGCTTGCGGCGGCTGTCGCGCTCCCGTTCGGAGTCGAGCAGGTAGGAGTCGAGCGGCGACGCGTCGAGCTCCGCCTGCTGTTCGGGACTGGCGACCTGGCGCAGGAGCCCGTTGACCGCCTCGATTGCCTCCGCGGTCGCCTCGTCCCCCGGTCGCTGGGCCAGGGCCGCCAGCTTCAGCAGCTCCAGGTAGCGGGCAATCGCCCTGCTGACGTCGATCGCCGTGTCGAGGCGCGGCTCCGAGAGCTCCCTCCCGGCTTTCCAGGACTCCTCGAGCACCTCTTCGCGGAGCCTGCGGTAGGTCGCGTGGAGGCCCTCGGCGGGCCCGAACAGCTCCTCCTCATGGGCCTCCTCCTCGGCCTCCGCGGCCGCCAGGGCCGCCTCGTAGAAGCGCGACGGCCGCGTCTCGCCCTC
>JBBDYO010000036.1:0-12310 GCA_040901495.1 Solirubrobacterales bacterium | reverse complement strand
ATCAGCCCCCAGAGCGACCAGTCCGCGCCGCGCCCCTCGCCGTCGCGCTCGACCCACGAGAAAACGAGCCCCGACCTGGCCGGCTGCCCGGTCCGCTCCGCCTCCGAATCGTCCTCCAGCCCGATCAGGAAGACGTGGTCGAACTCCATGCCCTTGGCCGCCGTGCGCTCCATCCCCTGCACGGCCCCCGGCGCCGGGGGCTCCGCCATGCCGATGGGCTCCACGCCCGCCTCGGCCACCGCGCTCAGGTGGCGGACGAAGTCGCGGGTGGACCCGTGTGGTTCGCGGCGGGCCCAGGCAGTCGCCAGCTCCGCCAGCCTCGAGAGCCCGAGCAGGCGCTCGGCCACCTCCGGCTGCGCCGCGAAGAGCCGTTGCCGGCGCAGGCCGACCCGCTCGATCAGCCGCCGGACGAAGACGTCGGCGCGCCGCTCCTCCATTGCCGCCGAGGCCGCCGCGTAGAGCTTCAGGAAGGACTGGATCCGCTCCCTTGCCTCGGGCCGGATCTGGGGGCTCTCGAGCGCCGCCTCGCAGGCGGACACCAGGTCGAGGCTGCGCCGGCGGGCGATCGTGGCAAGCCGAGCCAGGTCGTCGGAGCGCAGCTCGATCGGCGGCCGGGTCAGCGACCGGGCCGCCGCCGCCGAGTCGGCCGGGTCCGCCAGGACGCGCAGCCAGGCGATCGCGTCGCGTACCTCGGGCCTGCGAAAGAGGGCGGCGGAGCCGGAGACGTGGAACGGGATGCCCCGCTCCTCCATCGCCGCCGACACCGGCCCACCCCGCGCGGCGGGGTCATCGATCAGGACGCAGATCTCCCCCGGCGGAATGCCCTCCCCCAGCAGGTGCTCCGCCTCCCGTGCCACCGCCTGCGCTTGCGCCCGCTCATTCGAGCACCGCCAGAACCGAACCGGCGCCCTACGGAACCGGCGGTCGAGCATCACCACGTCGGCCTCGGGGTGGAGCTTGCGGAACCAGGCGGCCGCGGGGTCGGCCTCGTCCTCCAGGGCGTAGACGTGGCTCGGGTTGTCCTCGGCCAGCGTCGCGAGGATGGCGCGCTGGGCGGTGGTCGCCTCCTCGAGCTCGTCCACCACGACGTGGGGAAAACGGGCCGCCAGGTCGCGGCGGATGTCGGGATGTTCTCCCAGCAGCTTGTTGAGGGTTAGGAAGACGTCGCCGCGGTCGATGCTGCCGGCCCCGGCGAGGATCGAGTCGTGGGCCGCGTAGAGCGCGGCGAACTCGGGCTCGGGCGGGTCCGAGCCCGCCTTCAGCGCGTCGATCCGCTCCAGCAGTTGGGCCAGCAGGCCGGCGGGGTTGCCGCGGATCTCATGCTGTCGCAGCGGCAGCTCGTCGAGCCGGTCAAGGAGCATCGCCAGCCGCTCGGCCGGCCCGAGCACATCGAAGAACGGGTCGAGCCCCGCCGCGTCGGAGTGCTCGTGCAGCAGCCTCTCGCAGACGGCGTCCCAGGTGCCGATCCAAAGCTCGTGGGGGCGGCCGAGCAGCGCCTCGACCCGGTCGCTCAGCCGCTGCGCGGTGGCGCGGGTCGAGGTAAAGGCAAGAGCCTCCTCCACGCCGGTTCCGTCGTCCGCCAACCGCGCCAGGCGCAGCGCCAGCGTCTCCGTCTTTCCCGTTCCCGCTTCGCCGAGCACGAGGAGAGCCCCCTCGCCGTGCCCGATCGCGCGCTCCTGGTCAGGCGTCAAATCCATTGCCCAACGCTAGCGCGCATAGCATCCCGCCGATGGATGTTCTCTCCGCGGACTGGTTGGGAATCTGCCGGCGCGTCGTGGCGGCGCAGCGGGCGATCTTCGAGCAGACGCCCGGGATCGAGGCGCGCACCGTGTATGAGGGGGTCGGGGAGGGGGGAGATCGCGCCCTGGCGATCGATCGCCGCTGCGAGGACGAGGTCTTCGCGGAGCTGCGGGAGCTGGCCGAGGCGGGCGGTTCGTTCGTCGCCGTCTCCGAGGAGCGCGGCGAGGTCGAGTTCGGCTCCGGCGGTGAGGCGAGAGTCGTGATCGACCCGATCGACGGCTCGCTCAACGCCCGCCGCACGCTCCCGCAGCACAGCCTCAGCATCGCCGTCGCCTCCGGCGCCTCGATGGCGGACGTGGAGTTCGCCTACGTCTACGACTTCGGTGCCGGGGAGGAGTTCGTGGCGCGCCGGGGCGCCGGGGCAAGCCTCGATGACACGCCGATTCGGGTGGCCGCGGACAGCGACAAGCTCGAGGTGCTCGGCGTCGAGTCGGCGGAGCCGGAGTGGATGCTGCCGGCGCTCGGGGCGCTGGCCGGTCGCGTCTACCGGCTGCGAGTCGTCGGTTCGCTCGCGATCTCCGTCTCCTACGTGGCGGCCGGCCGCTTCGACGCGGCGCTCAGCCTGCGCCCCTGCCGATCGGTTGATGTGGCCGCCGCGCAGCTGATCGTCCGCGAGGCGGGCGGCAGCGTCGCCTTCGGCGACCTCTTGCTGGAGGAGGCCGGCCTCGGGATCGAGGCGCGCTTCCCGATTGCCGCCGCGGCCGGCGAAGCCGCGATGGCGACCATCAACGCCGCTCGATAGGGCTTCCGCGGGGGATTGTGTTTGGCGATTGTTCGCCGGGTACCTGTAACCGCTCGCGGGAAGGCGTTTAGAACGTGTGTTCGTAAAGAACATATGTTCGCTACACTCGCGAACCCCCCCCCAAAGCCCCAGTACAAAAGACTCAGGAAGGATTCCCCCTAGAAATGGCAACGAAGACTAAAAGCACCAAAGCAAGCACAAGCACCAAAACCAAAGCCCAGGCGAAAAGCACCCCCACGCCCGAGGCTTCGCGCACCGACCAGGCTCGGTCCGCTGTCGAAACCGCTGTCGATCTTCCGGTTGGCGTCGTCCTCGAGGTCAGTGATCGCCTCACCGACCTCGTCGAGCCGTTCACCGCTCGTTCCGGTGCGGAGAAGCAGCTCAAGGCCTACCAGACCCGGTTGCGCCGGCAGGTCAAGCGCGCCGAGCGTCGTGGCACGACCGCCCGTCGCAAAGCGACCACCGAAGCGCGGAAGACGCGGAACCGCGTCGAGCGCGAGGCTCGCAAGCGCCAGCGCACGGTCCAGACCACGCTGAAGCGCAACCGCAGTGACGTCGAGCAGCGCGTCCGCAAGGCGATCGACGAGCAGACCTCGCGCGCCCAGGACCTGGTCGACCAGGTCGGCGAGCAGATCTCCGCTCTCCGCTAGTCCGCTTTACCGTCCCCGCACGGCGACTGGCTCCGAGCCCCCCGGCTCGTATGGCCAGTCGCCCTGTGCGGAGGCATATGCCCGAAACTGGAAGCGGGTCCCGCGACTGTCGTCGTCAGCGAAGCGGTACTTGTAGCTGAAGCGCCCTTTGCGATCTGTCTGGATCGTTCGGAACTCGGTCCAGGGGACCCCCGGCAGGCGGAACTGGAGCTGAACCGTCTTGCCCTCGGGTGGGATCTCCCCTCCGGCCGCCGCGACTTTGCCGCGGAATACCAGCGGCCGCCCGCCCACCTTCGCCACCGAGGAGGAGACGCGGAGGCTGACGTCGCTGCGAACGCCGAGCCGGACCCGCCGGCTCGCTGCTCGGGTCTTCGAGGGGCTGCCCTCGAAGACCGCGGTCACCTCGCGACTGGGTCCAGGAGCGAGACGGAGCGCAAACGCCCCATCGCTTCCTGTCCTCACCGCTGAGATGCGTTCCACCGGGATGGGTCCGCCGAGGCGCTCGACGATCTTTACCTCCATCCCTTCCAGAGCGACGCCGGCCCCGGCGGAGAGGCGACCGCTGAACAGCGCCCCGCGGCCGAAGGGGACGACCCGCTCGCCCCGGCGCTGGGCGAGCTTGCTCGTCCCTCCGCGCTGGCAGCGCCTAGCGCCATCGCGCCTGGCGCAGCGATGCCCGGCCAGAACGCGCTCCCCGAAGCCCGTCTCCAGCGCGGACGGCACCTTGACGGGATTGGGTAGGACCATCCCCACGCCGCTGGCGCGATCCATCGTCACCGCGGAGTTGCCCGCCGCGTCGTAGCCGATGGCCCGGAATTCGTACCTGCCCGGCGGGTAGGCCTCGGAGTCCCAGCGAGCTCGGAAGCCGGTGGGGGTCGGTTCCGTGCGCAGCTCCTCGAAGCGATCGGCGGAATCGGCTTCTCGCACCCCAATCGAACCCCGGCCGCGGTCCGGCCCGGAGAGTGGGTCGTGCAGCCGGACGTGGATCAACTCGGGGTCGAGGGGGTCCTCGGAGCTCGCGAAGGCGACGCTCGGGGCGGACCGGTCTATTCGCACGATGGCGGTTGACGGCTGTGGGTTGGCCTGTCCGTTGCTCGTGCTTCCGTCGTCAACGTTGGCCGCCGCGTCGCGGGCATAAAAGGCGACGCGATGGATGCCCTCGGCGATCACCGCCGCGCTGACCGACCCGCCGGGGGCAACCCGGGGCAGGCCGTCGTCGATGCGAAGCGCCGTGAACGGCACCGGCGTCTGGCCCTCGGCCTCCATGCCGGAGCCCGTGTCCGTCGCGGTTGCCGTCAGCGTCACCGGCTTGTCCGTCCACCCGTTCGGTACCCCCGCAAGTCGGGTGACGGGGCCCGTCAGGTCGACGCGGAGCGTGCCGTGGACCGGCAGCACCGACTTCATCCCCGAGCCGGAAACGGCGACCGCGTGGATGTGGGTGGCTCCCTCTGGAAGCCCGGCGATCGTCAACGCATTGCCATCCAGGCCGCTGTTCAGGTTGGTCTCGGCGCTGGTGCAGCGGGCCGGCGCCGCGCACGGGTTGCTGTCGGCGGCGGAGTCGAGCGCGATGGCGTAGCCGCCAATCCCAGAGGCGGGCAGCGCGCCGCGCGGGTAGCTGAGGCGGACCGTGTAGGGGAAGGCGGCGCGGCCGAGCCAGCCGGAGGCCCGCAGCGGTTCGAGCTGTGCCGGCCGCGCATCGTCGAAGCGCAGTTTGATCGCGGCCGGCTGGCCCGCTTCCTCCTGGTCCACAAGCCAGACTTCGGCCGTGTACAGGCCTGGCCCTCCCGGGACCGTGAGGCCCTCGATTAGGTTCGTCGCCCAATCGATCTGTTGCTGGGGGACCACAATCGCTCCCTGGGCGTCGCGTACCCGATAGCGGACGGCGACGATCGGATAGGGAGGGTTGGCCGGGTTCTGCCAATCGAGGCGGAAGTCGTTGTCGGGGCGCCACATATCGCCGCCGTTGACGAAGAGGCCTTCGGGTGGCGGCGGCTCTGCCTCCGCGGGGTCGAGCCCGACGAGTCCAACTGCGGCGGCCACCAAGATCGCAAGCAGGCATACGGCACTGCCTCGTCTCATGGGCCGAACTCCCCGGCGGCGCTTCCACTCGAGGCGCTCGGCGGCTCGACGGCCGGCGGTGGCGAGGATTCCGGCGGCGGGGTGTATTCGACGGCGCCGGCTTCGGCCGGAGGGGACGGGGCGGCCGTGTCCGGCGCCTGCTCCTCTGGCGGTTTCTTGGGCTCGGGCTCCGGTTCAGGCGCTGGGGTCGCCGGTGCCGGCTCGTAGACGGGGGTATCGGGGACTGCGACTTCAAGGTCGGCGGAACGCTCGATTGCGGGCGACTTCGTGTGGGTTGGCGTCAGATCGACAGCTGGCGGGGTCACCCCGGCAGCCACGCACGCAGCCGCGCCTCCGGCGGTGCCGGCGCATACGGCGAGGAGCTTCGCCAGCGCCGCCATGCCGGCGCCCTTGGTGCCACCGGCCGCCGCCACCTGCGCGGCCGTGGAGTCGACAGCACCACCGCCGGGCAACCGTGAGGTGAGCCCGGCAAAGACCTCGTGGGCCCTCTCCAGAAGAGACTTCGAGAGCGAGAGCGTCGGGGCAAGCGCCGCAATCGTCCGCGGCGCGGCGCGGTAGGCGCGCAGCGCCGCCCGGCAGCTTGCGCAGGCTCTGAGGTGCTCCTGTACCGTCGCCGCTTCCTTCGCGCTTGCCTCGCCGTCGCAGAACGCGGAGAGGCTCGCGCTCATCTCCGTGCAGCGACTGCCGTCTTCGCTACGGGCCAGCATCCGCCGGAACCGCTCCCGGCCCTCGGCCAGGGCGCGGTTCACTTTCGTTGGGCTAAAGCCCGTGATCGAGGAGATCTCTGCATAGGAGTAGCCCTCCGCGAGCAGGGTCAGCGCTCGCAGCTCGGCGGGCTTCAACGTCTGTAGCGCCTCGCGGCTGCGGGCGATCTGTTCGCGCCGCTCCACCCGCACGTCCGGCCCATCGCCCGAGGCCGGGATCAGCGCCATCCAATCGCCCCCCTCGCTCTCCGCGGTCGTCGGGGTGTTTCCCAGCAGCCGTTCGCGGTTGCGGCGGATTGCCATGGCCTCGTGCTTGACCACGATGTGGGTCCACCGGATCAGGTCGCGCAGCTGGTCGGTGGGCGCTTTGGTGAGGAGGATCTCCATCGCCCGCTGGTAGGCGTCCTCAGCATCCTCTGTGCAGAGCGAGTAGCGCCGAGCGGTCTGCTTCAAGGGGCCGCTGTGCCGGGCGACCATCTCGACGGCAGCGCGTTTTCGCGCGGCCGTGACCCCCTTCTCGGCGTGCCCAGCCGGTCGCTCCGGGTCTCCATTCCCGGCCTCTTGCTCCTCGGGCCCGCTTCCCAGTTGCTTCTCCATGCACTGAATTAGTTCGATCGCTCAAACATGCCAGTGCAAGGTCACGGCGAGGGCGGTCTCTCCCCCCGGCTGGACGAGTGGTCGGCCAAAAAGAATGCAAATTGCATGAACCTGTGCCGCTCGCTGCGTTTGCCGACCCCCTGTAGCATCGATGCCCATGAGCACTTGCGTAGTCACCGGCGGGGCCGGCTTTCTCGGCTCTCACCTCTGTGAGCACCTGCTGGGGCAGGGCCACCGGGTGATCTGCATCGACAACCTCGAGACGGGGTCGCTGCAGAACATCGAGCACATCCGTGCCCCGGAGTTCGATTTCCGCAACATCGACATCACCGAAACGGTCGACATCCCCGAGGACGTCGACTTCGTCTACCACCTCGCTTCGCCGGCCAGCCCGATCGACTACCTGCGCCTGCCGCTGCACACGCTCAAGGTCGGCTCCCACGGCACCCACCACATGCTCGGGGTCGCCAAGTTCAAGCGCGCTCGGTTCCTGATCGCCTCCACCAGCGAGGTCTACGGGGACCCTGAGGTCCACCCGCAGAAGGAGGACTACTGGGGCCACGTCAACCCGATAGGCCCGCGCGGCGTCTACGACGAGGCGAAGCGCTACGCCGAGGCGATGACGATGGCCTATCACCGCCAGCAGGGCGTCGACACCTCGATCGTGCGGATCTTCAACACCTACGGCCCGCGGATGAGGGCAAACGACGGCCGGGCGATCCCGACCTTCCTGCGGCAGGCCCTTCAGGACCAGCCGCTGACCGTGTTCGGCGATGGCAGCCAGACCCGCAGCTTCTGTTACGTCGACGACCTGATCCGCGGCATCGTCTCGCTCGCCGAATCGGACGCGCACCTGCCGGTCAACATCGGCAACCCGAACGAGTTCACCCTCCTTGACCTCGCGAAGACCGTGATCGAGGTGACCGAGTCCCGTTCCGAGCTCGTCTACGAGCCGTTGCCGATCGACGACCCGCAGCAGCGCCGCCCCGACATCTCCCGCGCCCGCGACCTGCTGGGCTGGGAGCCCAAGGTGGAACTGCGCGACGGACTGCGCCGCACGATCGAGCAGGCCGGCATCGAGCGCCTCGTCGGCGCCACCGACTGAGAACCGGTTCTGAGCCGCGCGCGCAAGTCGCCCGGCCTCCGCTCCGCAATATCCTCCTGCCATGAGCGCCTCCGGCAAACGGAACGACGACGAGGTCCCGCGCACGATCGCACCGGTCGTCGGCCCCGACGACGAGCGCGTCTTCACCGATTCCGGGATCGAGATCGATCGCCTCTACACCGAGGACGATGTTGCCCCCGGCCTGGAGGAGCGCCTCGGTGAGCCCGCCGCGCCCCCATTCACGCGCGGCATCCACGAGGGGATGTACCGCGACCGGCTCTGGACGATGCGCCAGTACGCCGGCTTCGCCACCCCCGAAGACACCAACGAGCGCTACCGCTACCTGATCGAGCACGGCTCGACCGGGCTCTCGATGGCCTTCGACCTGCCGACCCAGCTCGGCCGCGACTCCGACGATCCGCTCTGCAACGGCGAGGTCGGCCGCACCGGGGTCCCGATCGACACGATCGAGGACATGCGGATCTGCTTCGACCAGATCCCCCTCGACGGCGTCTCGACCTCGATGACGATCAACGCGCCCGCGGCGATCCTGCTGCTGCTCTACGAGCTGGTCGGCGAGGAGCAGGGGGTCCCCTCCGAGAAGCTGCGCGGGACGGTCCAGAACGACGTGCTGAAGGAGTACATGGCGCGCGGCAACTACATCTACCCGCCCGAGCCGACGATGCGCCTGACCACCGACATCTTCGAGTACTGCCAGGAGAACGTGCCGAAATGGAACACGATCTCGATCTCCGGCTACCACATCCGCGAGAAGGGCTGCTCGGCTGTGCAGGAGGTCGCCTTCACGCTCTCCAACGCGATCGCCTACGTCGAGGCGGCGTTGGAGCGGGGCCTGAAAATCGACGAGTTCGCCAACCGCCTCGCCTTCTTCTTCAACGGCCACAACAACGTCTTCCAGGAGATCGCCAAGTTCCGCGCCGTGCGGCGGATGTGGGCGAAGATCGTCAAGGAGCGCTTCGGGGCCGAGAACGAGAGCTCGATGAAGATCCGCTTCCACACCCAGACCGGTGGGGTGACCCTGCAGGCGCAGCAGCCTGAGGTCAACATCATCCGGGTCGCCCTTCAGGGCTTCGCCGCGGTCGCCGGCGGCACCCAGTCGCTGCACACCAACGGCTTCGACGAGGCGCTGGCGCTGCCGACCGAGCGCTCGGCGCGGATCGCCCTGCGCACCCAGCAGGTGCTCGCCCACGAGTCGGGGGTCGCCGACACGGTCGACCCCTTCGCCGGCTCCTACTTCGTCGAGTCGCTGACCGATGAGATCGAGCTGCGCTCCTGGGAGCTGATGGAGAAGGTCGAAGAGCTGGGTGGTTCAGTCGAGGCGCTGGAGTTCATGCAGCGCGAGATCGAGGAGTCCGCGCTCTCCTACCACGAGCGCTACAAGAGCGGCCAGGACATCATCGTCGGGGTCAACAAATACGTCACCGACCAGGTCGACGACGTCGACATCCTCAGGGTCGACCCGGAGGCCGAGCAGCGTCAGCTGGCTCGGCTCAAGGCCTTCAAGGAGTCCCGCGACCAGCCGGCGGTCGACGAGAAGCTCGAGACGCTGCGCGACGTCGCCCGCGGCGAGGGCAACCTCCTGCACCCGATCCGCGCCGCGCTTGCGGCCGACGCCTCGATCGGCGAGGTTTGCGGCGCCATGCGCGACGTCTTCGGCGAATACAAGGGCGGCGCCTTCTTCTAGCGCCCGACCGGAGTCCGGGCGGCGCTCAGAGCAGCGTCGCCTGCGCGGTGAAGCTGGTCACGCCGCGCTCGAGGTCGCAGACGGAGCCGACCAGCAGCTTGGCGACGGCCCGCTCGGCTCCGTCGGCGCCGATCAGGACGATCTCACCGCCGAAGCGGCTGGTCGCGAGGGCGGTGAGCTCTCCCGGGCCGGTGAGCACGGTCGAGGCGCCGCCGACGGGCACGTTGCGGATTTCGGCGGAGGCCTCGCCGGAGAGGTTGCGGAGGATCGTCTTCACCGTGTCCTCGCGGGGCTCGACGTCGAAGCGGAAGACGCCCTCAACCAGGATCAGCATCGAGCGGGCGCCGAGCTCGACCTCGCGCCCGGAGGAGATCATGGTCGTCGGGCCCCGCTCTCCCGTCGCCGGGATCTCGGTCCGGATCTGGCCGGAAGGCTCGCCGCCGCCGGCGCGTCCCGCGCTCACCGCAGCACCAGCATCGACCACTCCATGACGCGCTGCTCCTCGGCGACGCGCAGCCCGCGCGCCTCCCAGGCCGAGGCCACATCGGCGACGTCGTCGGCGGTGAAGCCCGAGGCGATCACGAGGCCGGGCGCCTGCTCGACTCCCCCGGCCAGGTCGATCTGGATGGCGGGCGGGACGTTGACCGCGACGACATCGGCGGCCGGGGGCGGACCGGCGAGCAGGTCGAGCTGCCGCACGTCGACCTCGACCTCATTGCGCTCGGCGTTCTCCCGCGCGGCGCCGACGGATGTCTCCTCGACGTCAACCGCGATCACCGGCGAGAACCCGAGCTTCGCCGCGGCGATCGCGAGCACGCCGGAGCCGCAGCCGTAGTCGGCCAGCGAGCGGCCGGACGGCACGGCCTCGGCCAGCGCCGCCAGGCAGGCCTGGGTCGTCGGATGAGAGCCGGTGCCGAAGGCGGCGCTCTCGCCGAGGACGATCTCGACCAGCGCGGGGTCGCCGCTCGGCGGGGCCCATTCCGGCCGCAGCTCGAAGCGCTCGGCGGCGACCAGCGGCTCGTAGCGGGCGAGGCGTCGCTCTCGCCAGTCGTCGGAGACCTCGGCAGCGCTCAGGTCGATGAGGAGCGGCCCGGCGAGGCGGCGCACCTCCTCCTCTCCGGGCGTCCCGGGAAGCAGGGTGACGCTCAGTTCCGCGACCTCCCCCTCCTCGGACTGCAGGTGGACCCCTCCGGGCAGCGCCGGCAGGACCGCGTCGAGGACCTCCTCGACGTCGGCGGCGCCGACCCGGAGGGTTAGCTCGAGCACGCCTCCCGGCCGGCCGCTACAGCCCGATCAGGATCTGGACCGTGCTCTGGTAGTCGGCCTGCACAGGCAGGGCGCTGAAGCTGATGGTCGCAAGTTTGGGACTCGATTTGTCGATCACCTGCATGGTCTGCGCCGCCGCCGTGGCGTTGCAATCGACGTGGTCGCCTTTGGCGAGCGTTCCGGGGGTTGCCGCTCCGGCGCCCTGGTCGCAGGCGGTGAACATGAGCGCGTTCTCGCCAGTGTTGGTGATCCGGATCGTCGGGCCGATCGCGTCGACGGTGAAGCTGCTCGGGACGTCGACGAGCGGGGTGGTCTGTCCGGGAGAGGCGAGTTTCGACGCGCTGAAGACCGAGCCGTCCCCGCGGACGACCGAGTCCTCCACTTTCACGTAGCGGGCGTCGGACTCCGCTCGGTGTTTTTGGAAGAGCGCGTCGATCTCGACTTTGGGGTAGTGCTTGTCGAACAGGATCTCGACTTTCTGGATTTGCTTCTTGAGGGACAGCTCGACTTTCTGGAATACCTTGAAGGACGGGACCTCCTTTTTCTTGAAGTCCTTGAACAGCAGCGTGCCGTCCACCACCTGGTCGCTGTGCCTGACCGTCAGCACGGCTTTCTTGATGTGCTCGCCTTTTGCGAGGTGTTTCGGCTCGGCGCTGGTCACCGCCGGTGGCCCCGGCTGTGCCCACGCGGTAGCACCCGCGATCGTCCCCGCCGCCACGAAGGCGACCGCCAGCCTTGCCGCCGCGACTCGACGCTTGACGCTCTCAGCCATCTGAATCTCTCCCCAGTTGTTGCCCCTCGGGATTCCCCGGTGGTGCCGATCGAAACTAGCTGCCCTTGCCGTCCCTGTCAATCGAGGCTCCGCCCGCGAGCTGGGGACGCTGAACGGTCTCGCCCAGCCCCAGGCGGCGAGAAGGAACGGGCCGACGCTGCTTGAACCGGCTCCCATGATCGAGGCATCGCGGACGTTGATGAAGTCCGAACCCGAGCTGGCCGAGCTGGTTGCGGCCGTGGAGGGCGTCGAGGTGACGATGGCCGAGAAGGGCTTTGGGACGCGGGTCGAAATCCGGGCGACTGAGGACTCCGGGCTCGGGGAAGCGGATCTGGAGCAGATCCTCGATGGCCTGGCCGAGCCCCAGAAGCAGCCTTTCAGCAGCGCCTGAGCCCGCTCCATAGAATCGCGCATCCCGATGCGCGAGAGGAACCCCGTCACCCACGAGGAGAAGCTCGCCTACCTGCGCGAGCTGCGCGAGGCGGCGGTCAATTCCGCTTCCGAGGAGGCGGTGGAGAAGCAGCACGCCAAGGGCAAGCTCACCGCCCGCGAGCGGATCGAAAAGCTGCTCGACCCAGGCTCCTTCGAGGAGCTCGACACCTTCGTCCGCCACCGCACCTACGACTTCGAGATGCAGAAGCGCCGCCCTTGGGGTGACGCGGTCGTCACCGGCCACGGCACGATCGACGGTCGCACTGTCTTCGTCTTCTCCCAGGACTTCACCGTCTTCGGCGGCAGCCTCGGCGAGGTGATGGCGGAGAAGATGTGCAAGGTGATGGACCTCGCCGCGGCGGTCGGGGCGCCGGTGATCGGCATCAACGACTCCGGCGGGGCCCGGATCCAGGAGGGCGTCGTCTCGCTCGGGGCCTACGGCGACGTCTTCGTCCGCA
>JBBDYO010000035.1:0-30825 GCA_040901495.1 Solirubrobacterales bacterium | reverse complement strand
TTCGCTGACGATCTTCGCGTTGGAGACGGAATTGGAGGCGAGCTTTCCTTCGGTCACCGCTTCATTCGCCAGCTTGGCGGTTGAGACAGCAAGCCCACCCAGCTTGCCTTCGGTTACCGCGAGGTTGGCAAGCTTGCCTTCTGTGACCGCCAGCGGAGCGAGCTTTTCGGTGCCCACTGCTTCGTTGGCCAGTTTGGCAAGGGTCACCGAACCGTCGGCCAGCTTTTGATTGGTCACCGTGTTGTCGGCGAATTTCGCCCCGGTAACGGAACTGTCAGCGAGCTTCGAGGTCGTGACCGCTTCGCCAGAAAGCTTCGTCGAGCCGACCGCTTCGTTGAGGAGCTTGGTGCCGGACACGGCGTTGTTGGCCAGCTTCGCTTCGGTTACCGCCAGCGGGGCAAGCTTTGAGGTAATCACAGCTTCGTCGAGCAGTTTCGCCCCTGAAACCGCCCCATCGGCAAGCTTGGCATTCGTGACCGTGTTGTCGGCGAATTTTGCCCCCGTCACAGAACCGTCAGCGAGCTTGGCGGTGGAAACCGCGAGGGCACCAAGCTTGCCGACGGTTACCGCTTCGTTTGCCAGTTTGGCGCTGCCCACCGCTTCGTCGGCGAGTTTCGGGAGGGTTACCGAACCGTCGGCCAACTTCGCATTCGTCACGGTGTTGTCGGCGAATTTGGCGCCGGTGACGGCGCCGTCAGCGAGCTTGGGTGTAGTCACCGATCCTCCGGCTAATTTGGCCGCGGTCACGGTGTCGTCGACGAGTTTGATGCCGCTGACCGCGCCGTCGGCGAGCTTGGCTGTGGTGATCGTGTTGTCGGCGAACTTCGAGCCCGTGACCGCGCCATCAGCGAGCTTGGTGCTGGTGACGGCTCCATCGCCCAGCTTGCCATTGCTCACCGCTCCATCTGCCAACTTCGGCGTGGTCACCGCGCCGTCGGAGAGCTTGGGGATCGTCACTAGGCCGTCGACCAGTTTGGCGGAGGTGACCGAACCGTCGGCGAGCTTTAAGGGGGTAACGGCACCGTCGGCGAGTTTCAGAGTGGAGATTGAGCCATCGGTGAGCTTCGTCCCCGCTACGGCGCCATCGGCGATCTTCCCTCCCGTGACAGCTTCCGGTGCGAGCTTTGACTCGAGCACCGACTCGCCGTCCAATTTCGCGCTGGTCACCGCTTTGTTGCCGAGTTTCGCGCTGTTGACGGCGCCGAAGGCGAGTTTCGATGTGACTATTGCTTTCTTGGCAATCCCGTTTGACTTGACCGCACCTTTGGAGATGTGCCTCGACCGAATTGCGCCTTTGGCGATGTTCGTCGCTGTGATCGCGTTTTTGCCGACATCGATGAACGCAAAAGCTGAGCTGGTGAACCCCATGAGCAGCACAGCGATGAGGATGAGCCCGAGTGACAGATACCTGAGTCTGATCTTCAAAACTCGCATGTTTATGTAATCAGGCTAGCGCTCTATCGGCTCCTTATCAAGCCTCTCTGTCCTGGTGCCCTCGCCGAGGCTAGCGAGGAGCACGCGCGGCTACGGCGCGGGCCCCGGAGCGACCTTGAAGCTCATGACTCGCAGCCGATGCCGTCGTTGTCGGCGTCAAGGCCATACACATCAACCCCGATGACTTCTACTGGCCCGCTCACTTCAGCGCAGTCGACGTCGTAGCCGGTATTTGGCACGCAACCCGTGTAGTTGGGATCGCAGCCCGAGGGTTCGGGTTCAAGTTCTTCTTCTTCAAGTTCTTCAGCTTCGATTTCGGCGCGCTTTTCGGCTTCTCGGGCTTCCCGCGCAGTCAGCGCAGCCAGACGCCTCGTGTAGGAGCGGACGTCGCCCTGAGCACGAACCAGCTCCCGCTCGGCCTGATGCAATCGCCGGCGGACCCCTCCCAAGGCGGTCCGTGCCGCGCTCTGATCAGCACTCAACTTCGAAGCCTTTTCCTGCAGTTCAGTCGCCCTGGTTTCAGCCGAAACCAGTTCGTGAGTTTCTTCTTCGGTCTGTTTCCCTTCAGCTTCATCTCGCAGAGCAGCCGACACCTCTTCAGGGGCAGGACTACTGGCAAATATCGCTCCGCCCAGGCTGACCAAGCACAGCACCAACATCACCGCCGAGAGAGTCCTCGCTGCCCACTCCGGCATCCGCTCGCGCTTCAACAACGGACGTGACCGCCCGCGTTGAATCTGGGCCGAGTGACGTGCCAACAGTAAAGCGACGGGAAGGACAAGGCCGAGGAGAAGGATCAACATCCCGAGCACGCCCACAAAACCGCCAGCGCCAGACATAGCCCCTCCGACAATCAGCAGCATCAGTCCTCCGCCGACGCACAGACCGACTGCCTGCCCCAGGGGCAAGTCAGTCAGCCATGCCACGCCTGCAGAAGCACGAAACCGGCCCCAGCCCAAAGCAAGCGCAGCGACAACAAGCGCAGCTAGGCCAAGGGCAATTCCATCCTGTACCTGCTGGTCATGGTCATCGACGGCCTTGGCGTGATCTGCTTCGATGCGTGAGATCTGCGCTACGGCGTCCTCTTGGCGTTCTTCTGCCTCAGCCTTGAGTTGCCCAGCTTTCAGGTGAGCAGCCCTAGCCTCCCTCTTTACAGGCACTGCCTTACGTGTCGCAGCTGCATAGCGGTCTTCGGCGGGATCACGTTGGGCCTCTACTTCACTAATCGTGGCTTCGGCGCTCGCTGCATTCGATTCCGTTTCGCTTAGCGCTACTTCCAGGTCTTGGGCATGCGCGAACCCAACGAATGCGGCTAGCGATAGCAGCAGGGCAAGCCCCGCTGGTACCGACCGCCTGTAGCTCCTCCTAAATCCCAGCACGCAATATGCGTCACTCTAACTAATTCGACTATGAGAAGTTCTACTGAGGTTAACTGCGGGTTGCCGTAGGCAGCGCGGAGAGACATCTTTGGGGTGGCACCGCCTCAAGGGCAAACATCAGGCGTGCCATCGATTTCCACGAGGCCCGACAAGATCGGTGAGAAGCGTTGAAGGCGCATTTGCGCCGCCGTGGCACTGAACACGTCCTCAGAGTGAAGTCATCGGGGAAGCCCTAGTCCGCATCAGAAAGAGAAAGCCCCGCCGGAGCGGGGCTTTATTGAAGCGGCGGACGGTGTCCGGTTTCACCACATAGGCGACACCTGTGTCAGGACATAGGAGACACCGAATGAGGGGAGCTCTCCTGTGGCAAAGGCGCGGTATCTGGTGGAGGCCCATGTGCTGGAGGGCCGCTCGGTCAGCGAGCTGGCAGCGGCCCACGGCGTGCATCGCAGCTGGATCTACAAGCTCCTGGCCCGCTATAGAGCCGGTGGTCTGGCGAATCCTCAAACGAGAAGGCCTGGTCATCCCCGAGCCTCAAAAGCGCCCACGCAGCTCATTGATCCGCTTCGAGGCCGACCTGCCCAACGAGATGTGGCAGGCAGACATCACCCACTAGCCCCTCGCCGCCGGCGGGCACGTGGAGATCCTCAACATGCTCGACGACCACTCGCGGCTGTTTGTGGCCTCGCGCGCCTTTGCGACCGTCAAGGCAGCCGATGTGGTCGACGTCTTCCGCATGGCCTTGGCTCTGCACGGGGCTCCGGCCAGCCTGCTCTGCGACAACGGTGCCGTGTTCACGGGGACCCCGCGCGGTGGCAAGGTCCTCCTGCAGACCGAGCTCGAGCGGCTCGGCATCGCCGCCAAGAACTCGCGGCCCTACCGCCCGCAGACCTGCGGCAAGGTCGAGCGCCTGCACCAGACGCTGAAGCGCTACCTGGCAAACCAGGCTCCCGCCGGCACACTCGGAGAGCTGCAGGCCCAACTCGACGGCTTCACCGCCTACTACAACGCGAGAAGGCCCCACCGGGCCCTGGGTGGGCGCACGCCCCTGCAGGCCTACAGCGCCCGCATCAAGGCCAGGCCGGCCTCAAACGGTTACCCCGAGACCCATTTCCGCATCCGTGAGGACAAGGTCGACGCCACCGGCACCGTCACCCTGCGTCACGACAGTCGGCTCCACCACATCGGCGTCGGCCGCGCCCACAAGGGTCGGCCGATCAAGCTCCTCGTTGCAGACCGCGACATCCGCGTGCTGGACCTCAAGACAGGCGAGCTGATCCGTCAGCTCACGCTCGATCCCACTCGCGACTACCAGCCGATCGGGAGGGGTTGACGTGTCTACGATGTCTCGACACATCTGTCTCCTATGTCTTGAGACATCACAACAAAGCGGCTGATGGGATTCGAACCCACGACCTCCACCTTGGCAAGGTGGCGCTCTAGCCAGCTGAGCTACAGCCGCACTGAGGCGGATTCTATCTTCCGGCGGGTCGTCTGGCGCAGCGCGTCATTACGCGGGGAGGCAAGGCGAGTCCCCCACGGGACTGGTACGGGGGACAAGGCATCTCACTTGGGCGCCAAGCCCACTTCGTGCGCTGGAGATACGGCCCTGGGCATCGGGCCGAAGTTGCCCTACGGCGAGGCGATGACGCAGGGTCGAATCCGCTGCGTCAGCCAACCCAGCGGGATGCGCTGCGTGAACCGCCGCAATGGCCATGGCTTCAGGCCTGTCACGGGAGTCTTACTGGTAGTTCTAGAGGTATACGATCCACATAATTGGGTAATTTGTGAATGCCTCGAATCGGCGGGGTGCCCACCCAAGCCACCAAACAAGGACTCGAGACCATGAGCAAAGGAAGATTCGCTGTCCTCGCCGCCTCGATGGCGCTGATCGCCTCGGCGTTGATCCCAGCCGCCGCCTCGGCCTGGGCGCCCGCGAAAACCGCGCCCGTCCACCCCGGGGTCCAGGTCTTCACCGAAGGTGCCCAGTGCACCGCGAACTTCGTCTTCCAGGAAGGATCCGATGTCTACCTCGGGCAGGCCGCGCACTGCTCGGGCACCGGTGGGCAGACCGAAACCGATGGCTGCACCAGCGGCTCGCTGCCGATCGGCACACCGGTCGAAGTGACCGGCGCAAGCCGACCCGGCACGCTCGCCTACAACTCCTGGCTGACTATGCAGGCCAGCGGCGAGAGCGACCTCGACACCTGCGCCTACAACGACTTCGCCCTGATCAAGATCGATCCAGCCGACGTCGGCAAAGTCAACCCGTCGGTGCCCCCCTTCGGCGGGCACCCCGACCGGCATCGGCACCGTCGGCAACCTCGGCTCGG
Source organism: Solirubrobacterales bacterium (assembly GCA_040901495.1). Lineage (GTDB taxonomy): Bacteria > Actinomycetota > Thermoleophilia > Solirubrobacterales > 70-9 > VRUE01. The sequence goes on along the minus strand of JBBDYO010000035.1, from coordinate 25,679 downwards.
CCGTCTACTCGTACGGCAATTCATCGCTGCGGGCGGGGATCATCAAACTGAGCCCGAAGCAGGGCATCGTGATTCAGAACGAAGGCGGCGGCTGGAGCCATGTGGTCGCGACCCTGACTCCGGGCGTGCCGGGCGACTCGGGTAGCGGCTTCCTCAACGACTCGGGTGAGGCGATCGGCGTCCTCAGCACGCTTCAGATAGCGCCCCTCGCCGGCAGCAACGGCGTCGGCGACCTGGGCAAAGAGCTCGCCTATCTGCGCTCCCACACCGGCTTCACCGGGATGCAGCTGGCCCCCGGCACGGAGCCGTTCAAACCCGATCTGGTCGGGGCGATCCTCGGCTCTTAGGAATCCAGTTCGGCGAGGAGGTCTCGAAGGTCGAGTGGTTTGGTGATCATCGCGACCCCCTTGCCGTCCGGCTGGCGCGGCCACTCGGCGGACGGGCGGTCCCAGTAGAGCTCGATGCCGTTCCCATCGGGGTCGGCGAGGTAGAGCGCCTCGCTCACGCCGTGATCGGACGCGCCGGAGAGCGGCACTCCCGCCTCGGAGAGGCGCCGCAGGGCGCCGGCAAGGGAGCGACGGCTCGGGTAGCGGATCGCCAGGTGAAAGAGGCCGGTACTGTCGGCGGGAGGAGGCTGCCCCCCCTCGGAGTGCCAGGTGTTCAGGCCGATGTGGTGGTGGTATCCGCCGGCGGAGACGAACGCCGCCTCATCCCCCAGCCGCTGCTGGAGCTCGAAGCCGAGCACACCGCAGTAGAAGTCCAGCGCACGATCCAGGTCCGCCACTTTGAGATGGACGTGGCCGATGTCGACACCAGGATCGATCGAGTCTGGATCTGACGCGACGCGCCCTGCCTCTTCGGCCTTGGGCTCCCCCGACCTGACCCCCGCCCCACCGTCCAGCGCCTCGTTGACGAGCCGGTCCGCCTCGGCGTTCTGCTCGCGCCGAACGTGGCGAATCGACCAGCGCTCGAAGGGTCGCAGTGCTTTCTGAGCCTGGTCATGCAAGCCGCGCAACGTCGCGTCTTTGACCTTGTACTCGCCTTTCATCTGGCGGACGATCAGCTCGGAGTCGCCGATCAGCTCAAGCTCCTTGGCCTCCCGCGCTGCCGCCAGCTCGATGCCAAGCAAAAGGGCCCGGTACTCGGCGACGTTGCTTGTGGCCCTGCCGATGCGCTCGCTGCGCTCTTCCAGAACCTGGCCATCGGGGCTCTGCACGACCGCCGCGATCGCCGCCGGCCCGGGGTTTCCCCGCGAGCCGCCATCCATGTTGACGACGAGCTTCTGCAAGCTCATCCCGGCATCAGGCGGCCATCGGCGTGTGCGGTCGCGTTCCACTGGCGGGCGGAACCGTCCAGCTGCTCGACCTCTGTCCCTTTGCCGATCGAGAACACCGGGCGCAGGTCGTCTCCCAAGTCGACCCCCCACTGGTACCAGCACAGCTCCCAGGCAACCGTGATCCGCGCCTCGCTGGAGGAGCCGGCGGCAGCGCCAATCGACACCCACGGCTCGCCGAGCGTCCGGGTCAGCCCGCTCACCGTGTGCGCCGCCTCGCTCGCGTTGAAGCGCGCCACCGCCCGCTCCAGACGCCCCTGCGGCGCCTCGCCTACCTCCGGGCCCCTTCGCTGGCCCACGTTGGCTCCAGGGGCAGCGGGATCAACCAAGCCAGACAGATCGGTGGTGCTCATCGACCCAAATTACATCGCGCTGGGGGGCTTCAGGCGCCCGCAGCGGACCCCTGGGCGGCCGCGACCACCTTCCCCGCAACGGTTGGTTGGTAGCCCCGTCTCAAGCAGCTACACGGCTTGAAGCGCAGACTTCAACCGCATCACAGCCTTGGTGTGGAGCTGGGAGACCCGGGACTCGGTGACGCCAAGGACCTCGCCGATCTCGCGCAGGGTGAGGTTCTCGTAGTAGTAGAGGGCGACGACCAGCTGCTCGCGCTCCGGGAGCGAGGCGACGGCGTCGGTGAGCCGGTCCTTGACCTCGCTGCTCGCCAGCGACTCCTGAGGGTCGTCAGCGCGTGGATCGGAGATCGTGTCCAGCAGTGAGACCTGGTCGCCCGATGCATCGGAGACCGTCCACAGCTCATCCAGCGCGAACACCGAGGAGTTGGCGATCTCCAGGAGGGAGGTCTGCAGTTCCTCCTCGCTGAGTTCGAGCTTTGCGGCGAGCTCAGTATCGGTCGGCGCCCGTTGCAGTTCGTGCTCGAGCTTGGACTGCGCGGCTTCGATTTCGCGGGCCCTGGAGCGGACCGAGCGCGGCACCCAGTCCAGGGAGCGCAGCTCGTCGATGATCGCACCGCGGATCCGGGTCATTGCGAAGGTCTCGAACTTGATCCCGCGCTCCGGCTCGAAGCGCTCGATCGACCCGATCAGACCCATCAGCCCGTAGGAGATGAGATCAGCGTCTTCGACGTGGGAGGGCAGACCGGCGCCGAGCCGGCCGGCGACGAACTTGACCATCGGCGAGTAGGCCACCACCAGTCGCTCGCGCGCCGTTGGGTCGCCATCGTCTTTGTAGCGCCGCCAAAGATCGCGCAGCTCCACCTCTTTTACGCCGGTTTCCATAGGAATTTCGCTGGATTCTACGTTCGACCGGCAATCATCGTGAAATTACGCACGTGGATGGGTGGCGGCGTAGGCGTCGCGCAGGCGGGTGGCGTCAACGCGGGTATAGACCTGCGTGGTCGAGATCGAGGCATGTCCGAGCAGATCCTGGATCGTGCGGAGGTCCGCCCCGCCTTCCAAAAGGTGGGTGGCGAAGCTGTGCCGCAGGGAGTGCGGCGAAACGCCGCCGGCAAGGGCGGCCTCGCGCACCCAGAGGTTGAGACGACGGGTCACGTCTGAGTTTGAAAGTCGACGGCCGTTCTTGGAGAGGAACAGCGCCGGCTCTGCTCGATCGCTGACCAGCGCATGGCGGCCCCGCTCGTTGTAGCGCCGCAGCGCCCGCTGGGCCGGCTCACCCACTGGGAGCAGCCGCTCCTTTGAGCCCTTGCCCATGACGCGGAGTTGCTCGGTCTCGTAGTCCATCGAGGTGACGTCGAGGTTGACGATCTCCTCGCAGCGCAGGCCGCACGAGTAGGCGAGCTCCAGCATCGCCCGGTCGCGCAACTCCAGTGGTGTGTGGGCCGGGATTCCCTCCAGCAGCGCGCGAGCCTGCTCTACGTTCAGCAGCTTCGGCAGCTTCTGCTCCTTCTTCGGGCTGGGAACGAGATCGGCGGGGTTCTGCCCAATCCTCTCAGTGCGCACCAGGAAGTTGAAGAGGCTGCGGATCGCTGCCAGCTTGCGGGCGACCGTTGCGGGAGCGGCTGAGTCCGCCGACAGCGCCGCACCGAAGCGCCGAACGTCGCGATGCCGGACGTCGCCGGGCTCGAGAGAGCTCTGCTTCGCCCACTCGACGAACTGCCCGAGGTCGACGCCGTATGCCCGCCGCGTTCGCTCCGCGGCGGACCGCGCGTGGAGGTCGCGATCGAAGCTTGCCAGCACTTCGTCCCAAGTCATTGTTGAAGGTTCGCCGTCGAGGGCGCTTGGCCTTTCGCGAAGAGGCCTAGCGAAACCCAGGTGCGGGGCTTTGCTAGCCCCTCCTACCCGATGTAGATTGGAGTGCCGACTTCCACCCGGTCGTAGAGCTCTTCGACGTCGGGAATCGACATCCGGACGCAACCGTGAGAGGCGGCGGTCCCAAGCGAAGAGGTTTCTTCGGTGCCGTGGATCCCCGCCCCTTCGTAGATGCCCATCCAACGCGCCTTGATCGGGTTCGAGGGGCCCGGAGGAATCGACTGCCCGGCGAGGCTCCCGGCCCAATCGGAGGTGGGGACGTTCCAAGTCGGGTTTTCCGCCTTTTCCTGGATCGAGTAGAGGCCCGCCGGGGTTTCGAGGCCTTCCTGGCCAACCGCGACGGTGTATTCCTTGGTCAGCTTCAGGTCGTTCCAGAGTCGCAAGGTGTAGGTAGAGCGGTCCAGGGTCAGGTAGGTCGGATACTCGGAGGCGACCTTTTCCCCGGTGACTTCAGGCGCCACGCTGTTCGTACGGGCGGCGATCGTGTGGTCCGCGTTCGCGTTCAGCACGGCGGCGTTGAGCTGGTCCGTCAGCAGGTTGTCGCGGAGCTTGCGGCCGTACTCCGCCGGGACGACTTCGAGCGAGGCTCCGCTGGCCACGACCGCCGCATCCTGTGGCTCCCGGCCAACCTCCCCCGCGATCCGGCGCACGAAGCGGTTGATCGCGGGCTGAGAGTAGGTCACTTCGGCCGAGACCGCCTCGTCGACATCGCCGCCGCTGACGTAGCGAATGAGGCGACCCGGCAGGCCCCCGTCCTGGCTGGCGGCAAGCGCGTCTTCCACCGCCTGGTCGAGGTCCGCGTGGACCTTGAGCGTCTTCCCGGGCAGCACCCAACCCTGCCCGTCGTAGCTGACCCTGAGCAAGTGGCGCAGCGGCGCCAGCAACTGCCTGCGCACGGCGCGCTGGGCTTCCGCTTCATCCATGCCGCCGACGTCGACGCCGGCGATCGTTACGCCCTCGGCGATCTTCTCCTTCTGGCTGCTGTCGTAGGCATAGGCCCCAACCGCGCCAAGGAGCAGTAGCACCACTGCGGTGACGATTGCGATTTGCGTCTTGCGCCCCATCACCTTTCCCCAGGACTAAGCATTGGGTTTACGTCGGACCGATCAAAGAAAAGTTTAGGCATACAGAGCATTCGGCCAAATTGGTTCCCTCCCTGCAAATTCGCGTGCGCCTGCGACGCGCCCGGGGGATATCTTTCGCCCGTGCTCTCCAAGGACGAGGTACGCAAGGAAGTCTGGAAAGCGATGGACCGCGAGGGAGTGTCCCGCTTCCCGGGAGCGGAGGGACGGATCCCCAACTTTGCGGGGGCAAAGCTGGCCGCCGAGAAGCTCGCCGGCCAGCGGCTCTGGAAGCGAGCACAGGTGATCAAGGCAAACCCCGACTCGCCGCAGACCCATGTCCGACGGATGGCGCTGGAAGAGGGCAAGACGGTGATCATGGCCGTGCCGCGCCTGCGGGACCCCCATCCGTTCCGCGTCCTCGACCCGAAGCGACTCTCTAAGGACGCGGTCAAGGAGGCGGCGACGATCAAGGGCGCGCTCAAGCACGGGCGCGTCGTCGCCCTCGATGACCTGCCCGAGATCGACTTCGTCCTCTGCGGCTCGGTGGCGGTGAACCTGAGCGGCGCGCGGGTCGGCAAGGGCGGCGGCTACTCCGACCTCGAGTACGGGATCCTGATCGATGCGGGCAAGATCGACGACCACACCACCGTCGCGACCACCGTCCACCCCACCCAGATCCTTCGCCGCCACCTGATGATGACGGCACACGACCTGCCGATCGACCTAATCGCGACGCCGCGGGCGGTGATCGATGTCGAGCGCCAGTACGAGCGGCCACGCGGAATTCTCTGGGACCACCTGCAGCCACCGCAGATCCGCGAAATACCGATCCTGGAAAGGATGGGGTATGCCTGAGGTGGCCACCGGTGGAACGGCGGGCACCGCCGCGCCCAGCTACGGGAACCCGGACCCGGACTGGCTCAAGATCGACTGGCGCCAGCACATGCACAGCGTCAAGCTCCCGGGCTCGGAAGTCTCCTACGTCGAGATCGGCGAGGGCAAACCAGTCGTCTTCGTCCACGGCATCTCGGGCTCCTGGGAGAACTGGCTCGAGAACCTCCCCCACCTCTCCCGCACCCACCGCGCAATCGCATTCGACCTGCCGGGCTTCGGGGGCAGCCCGATGCCCTCGTGGTCGATCGACATGCAGGCATACGGGCGCCTGATCCACGACTTCTGCGAGAAGATCGGCATCGACAGGGGCGCGGCCTTGGTCGGGAACTCGATGGGCGGGCTGATCGCCACCGAGGCGGTCCTCGCGAGCCGGGGCCAGTTCGACCGCCTGGTCTTGGTCTCGGCGGCGGGGTTGATCAACACCTGGCGCCCGCGGGAGCGCGGCCTCCTGACCGGTCTGGCTTGGGACACCGGCGGCCCCCACGTGGCGCGGATCGGATCGATGCTGGTGCGCAGGGCCGGCACCCGCTACCTGACCTTCCGATCCTTCGTACGCCACCCCAACAAGCTCCGGCCCGAGCTGCTGTGGGAGCAACTCAATTCGGGTGTGCCCTGCCCCGGCTTCTCCGACGCGCTGCGTAGCGCGATCGAATACGACGCGCGGGACCGCCTAGCTGAGATCGACATCCCGACGCTGCTCGTCTGGGGATCTGACGATCTGGTGATCCCGGTGGCGGCGGGGCACAGTTACGCGCGCCGCATTCCAGGAGCGCGGCTGGAGGTCTTTGAGGACACCGGTCATGTCCCCCAGCTCGAGCGCCCCGCCCAGTTCAACGCCCTGTTGGACGAGTTCCTGGCGGGTTAGCGCGTTTGCGCAGTTCGACCCCCCAGAGGGGGTCAAACTTCCCAAACGCGTCAGCCGGTGATTGCGCCTTGCGAGGCGGATGAGACGGTGGCCGCGTACTTGGCCATCACACCACGGCCGAAGGGCGAGGGCGGGGACTCGTAGGCAGCGACGCGCTCGGCGATCTCCTCATCGCTGAGGGCGACGTCGAGGCGACGGCCATCGACGTCGACGGTGATCTCGTCGCCCTCGCGGATCGCGGCGATCGGACCACCCTTCGCCGCCTCGGGGGAGACGTGGCCGATCATCAGGCCACGGGTGGCGCCGGAGAAGCGACCGTCGGTGACCATCGCGACGCTCTCCCCCAGGCCCTCGCCGACGATCGCCGCGGTCACCTGGAGCATCTCCCGCATGCCGGGACCACCGACCGGCCCCTCGTTGCGGATCACGACGACGTCGCCGGGATTGATCTTCTGGTCCTTGACCGCGCGGAAGCACTCCTCTTCGGACTCGAAAACCCGCGCCGGGCCGGTCTGCTGGGTCCGCTCGGTGCCGGCGAGCTTGACCACGGCACCGTCGGGGGCGAGGTTGCCACCGAGAATCGCCAGTCCGCCTTCGGGCTTCAGCGGGTCCTCGAGCGAGCGCACCACTTCCTGTCCGGGCGCCTCGGTTGCCGCCGCCGCCTCCTCACCGATCGTGCGGCCGGTCACGGTGATTGCGTCGCCGTGAAGGATGCCCGCTTTAGCGAGACGCTTGAGGATCACCGGCACACCGCCCGCAGCGTAGAGGTCGGTGGCTACGAAGCGGCCCCCGGGCTTCAGATCAGCGAAGAGCGGCGTGGCGCGAGAGATGCGCTCGAAATCGTCCATGGTCAACTCGATGTCGAGCTCGTGAGCGAGCGCGATCAGATGAAGGACGGCGTTGGTCGAGCCTCCCGAGGCGCAGACGCAGGCGATCGCGTTCTCCAGCGAGTCCCGGGTGATCACCTTGCTGGGCCGGATGTCGTCGGCGAGCACCCTGATGACGAGCTCACCGATCTTCGCCGCGACCGTGTCCTTGTCGTCGTCTTCGGCCGGCACCATCGCCGAGCCGCCGGCGCTGATCCCAAGTGCCTCGAAGGCGCAGGCCATCGTGTTGGCGGTGAACTGGCCGCCGCAGGCGCCGGCGCCGGGGCTGGCGACGCCCTCCAGCTCATTCAGTTCCTCGTCGCTCATGTCGCCGGCGTTGTGGGCGCCGATCGCCTCGAAGATGTCGAGGATGGTCACGTCGCGGCCGTGCCAGTGGCCGGGCGCGATCGAGCCGCCGTAGAGAAGCACCGAGGGGACGTCCAGACGGGCCAGCGCCATCGCGCAGCCGGGGATCGTCTTGTCGCAGGCGCAGAGGGCGACGATCGCGTCGAACTGGTAGCCGCGGGCCATCAACTCGATCGAGTCGGCGATCACCTCGCGGCTGATCAGCGAAGCCTTCATCCCCTGGGTGCCCATCGTCACTCCGTCGGACACGGCGACGGTGTTGAACTCCATCGGCGTGCCGCCGGCGGCGCGAACGCCCTCTTTGACGTGCTCAGCGAGGGCGCGCAGATGGAAGTTGCAGGGCATCGCCTCGGTCCAGGTGTTGGCGATCCCGATCGTCGGACGGCTGAGCGCATCGTCGTCGAAGCCGATCCCCTTCATGTAGGCGCGCGCATGGGCGCGGTCGGGGCCGTCGAAGACAACGCTGGAGCGCGGGCGGGGAAGCTTTGTGGAGGTGGCGCCGTTGGTGCTCATAGTCGAAATCTACTGAGGCGGCCCAGAGGCCAGCCCGAAGACGTCGACCGGCCCCGCGCCGGAGCCGATCTCGCGCAGGCCGGCGCCGACGGCGTCCGAGGCGATACGGCGAGCGACCCGGGCGGCTTCGAAGGGCGTGTCGCCATGGGCGAGGCGAGCGGCCAGGACCGAGGAATGAGTGCAGCCGGAGCCGTGGGCGGCACCCTCCGGATGGCGCTCGCCGCGAATCGCGACCGCTTCGCGCCCGTCGAGAAAGACATCGTCGCCACGCTCACTGTGACCCCCGGTGACGACGACCGCGGCCGGCCCGAGCGCCAGCACCGCGCGGGCGAGTTCCTCTTGAGTGGCATCGTCCCCCGCCCCGGCGAGGACGCGCGCCTCGGGGATATTCGGGGTGATCACCGCCGCCAGCGGGAGAAGACGCTCGACCAGCGCCGCGCGTGCCCCATCGTCGAGCAGGACGGCGCCGCTCTCAGCGACCATCACCGGGTCGACGACGACAGGGGCGTCGCCGACCAGCGAGAGCGCCTCGACCACGGCGTCCACCGTCTCCACCGTTCCCAGCATCCCGATCTTGACCGCGTCGACCCCAATGTCCTCGACAACGGCGCGGACCTGGGCGACGATCGTCGCCGGGGAGATCGCCTCGACGGCGGAGACCCCGACCGTGTTCTGCGCGGTGATCGCGGTGATCGCCGTCATCCCGTGCACGCCGCAACGGGCGAAGGCCTTGAGGTCGGCCTGGATGCCGGCTCCGCCGCCCGAGTCGGAGCCGGCAATCGAGAGGGCGGTTGGGACGCGCGTGGAGACCATGGGCCGCAGCCTAGATAAATGCACTTCGCTGGTCGGGTCCCGGTGGCTGGAGCAGGGTCCGGGAGTAGGCGCCGACCAGCGAGCAGGAGACGTAGCCAAGCGCCTCCAGGGTGGCGAGAGCAGTTGCCGCCTCGGCGCCGGAGATGTCGAGGTCGACGGCGATCCCGTCCGCTGTCTCCTCGCCGCGCTCCAGCGAGCTTAGGACGCTGAGCTGTGCCGGCTCGAGCCGCGGTCCCGCACGGTCGACCTGCTGCGCGCCCGGGCCCAGCATCGCGTCAAGCACGTCCTGGGCGTCCCGCACCACGCAGGCGCCGCCGGCGAGAAGGTTGTTCGGCCCAGCCGAGAGGCGCGAGCCAACCGGGCCCGGTACGGCGGCGAGGTCACGGCCCAGGTCCGCCGCAAGGTCGGCGGTGATCAGAGAGCCGGAGCGTTCCGCCGCCTCGACGACGACCGTCATCCCGGCCAGCGCCGCCATGATCCGGTTGCGCGCCGGGAAGCTCCAGCGCCAAGGGCTCGTGCCCGGTGGCAACTCGGAGAGGACCAAGCCCTGCTCAGCGACCTGCCGCCAGAGCGAGCGATGAGCGGCGGGGTAGGCGACATCGGGGCCGCAACCGAGGACGGCGATCGTCGTGCCCGCTTCGAGCGCTCCACGATGCGCGCAGGCATCAATGCCGAAAGCGAGTCCGCTCACCACGACCAATCCCGCCCGGGACAGGTCGCGAGCCAGGTCGCGCGCGACCTGGCGCCCGTAGGTGGAGGCGCGCCGCGCACCAACAACCGTCACGGCGCCTTCGGGCCTCAGATCGGCGAGTAGTCCGGGATCGCCCTTGCCGATCAGGGCCCAGGGCGCATCGGCGGCGTCGCGCAAGCCGGCCGGATAAAGCGAGTCGTGGCGGCAGCAGGCCCAGCACTCCACGGCGATCAGCTCGGCCTCACGCTGGCGATGGGGTACCGCGGCGACTCGCCCCAGCACCTGGCTCACGACCTTTGGGGCGGCGACCTCCGCGAGGTCCTCATTGGAGAGGCGCAGCAGTTCCGGAGACCGCGATCCGGGAGCGCCGGTGGCGATTTTCTCAATGTAGGGGGCGAGCAGCGCGAGCAGGTGCGCGCGTCCCAAGCACTCGGGACAGGCGCGTGGCCGGCTCACTGGTCCCTCCGGCGAAGCTGGAGCGCCTGGGCCATCTGATCGCGTTGGATCGTCTCGGCGTCCGCCAGGTCGGCCACCGTCCGCGCCAGCCTCAGCACCCGGTCGTGGGCGCGAGCGCTCAATCGCCGGCGGGAGTAGGTCTCGGCGAGCAGAGCCGCCGCGGAATCGGCAAGCAGGCAGTCGCGCGCCTCGGTGGGTGTCATCTCGGCGTTGCAGCGGCCCGGGCCGAGCCGCTGCTCCTGCCGCTCGCGTGCCGCGAGCACGCGCTCGCGCATCGAGGCCGAGCCCTCCCCCGGCTCGCCGCCGATCTCCTCCGCACTCGGCTGGCGGATCGCAGCGAGGATGTCAATACGGTCGGCCAGCGCTCCGCTGAGCCGCCCCTGGTAGCGGCGGGCCGCCAGCGGCTCACAGGTGCACTCGGGGTCGGCCTCCCCTCGCCCGCACGGGCAGGGATTGGCCGCCGCGACGAGCATGAAGCGACACGGCAACCGCCGGCCGCCGCCGGCGCGAGCGATCGACACCCAACCGGTCTCGAGCGGTGCCCGCAACGCCTCCAGGCTGTCGCGGCGAAACTCGCACAGCTCGTCGAGGAAGAGGACGCCGCGGTGGGCAAGCGTCGCCTCCCCGGGGCTGGGCGGGTTGCCTCCGCCGACCAACCCGGCAGCGCTGACCGTGTGGTGCGGCGCACGGAAGGGACGGCCTCCGAATGGGTGCGCACCGAGATGCCCGCAAGCGCTCGCGATCCGCGCCACCTCGAGTGCCTCCTCCGGAACGAGCGGCGGCAGGATCGAGGGCAGCCTGCTTGCCGCCAGCGACTTCCCCGCGCCCGGCGGGCCGATCATCAGCAGGCTGTGCCCTCCGGCGGCCACGACCTCGAGCGCGTAGCGGAGGTGGCGCTGGCCCCGCACGTCGGCCATGTCGGGGCTGTCTCCAGGCGCCGGCTGCAGTTGCATCGGCTCGGGGCGCGGTGGCGCCAAGTCTCCACCCGCCAGCGCCGTGAGCTGGGAGAGGCTCTCCAGGGGAACGACGTCGATGGCGTCGGCGAGCGCCGCCTCGGGCCCGTTCCCCACCGGCACGACGATCGCTTCTGCTCCGCCTTCGCGTGCCGCCTCGGCGATCGCCAGTGCGCCGGCGACCGGCCGGACCGACCCGTCGAGGGCCAGCTCCCCGACCATCGCCAGGCCCGGCAGCTCCTTCCAGCTCAGCTGCCCGGAGGCGACCAGCAGGGCGACCGCGATCGGCAGGTCCAACCCCGGCCCCGCCTTGCGCAGGCTGGCGGGAGCCAGGTTGGCGACGATCCGGTGCAGCGGGAACTCGAACCCACAGTTGAGGAGCGCGGCCCGCACCCGCTCCCGCGCCTCCCTGACCGCGGTGTCGGGAAGGCCGACCATCGAGAAGGCCGGCAAGCCGCGGTGGACATCGACCTCGACTCGGACCGGCCGCGCGACGATGCCATCGAGAGTGAATGTCCGCGCCGTTGCAAGCATCGAGCGGACGCTAGGCGCCCGCATTTCCCATGTGGCGCGCCAGATGTCAAAGATTTGCCACTTCTTGCGCACCACAGGCGCGCTGTGGCGACCTAGCGTGCCTGACGATGACCCAGAGGCGCCAGACCCTCGGCCGCACCGCGGAGGACTTCGTCGCCGCCCGGCTCGCCGCGAGCGGCTGGAGGATCGTCGAGCGCAACGCGCGCACCCGGTTCGGCGAGCTTGACATCGTCGCCCTCGACGGGCAAGCGCTTGTCTTCGTTGAGGTGAAGGCCGGCCGCCGGGGCTCGGCGTTCGGGCCGGAGCGCCCAGTCCTGGCAGTCGACTGGCGCAAGCAGCGGCGCGTTAGGCGCCTGGCGACCGCGTGGATGATGGAGCGGCGCCGGCCGCGTTACGCCGAGATCCGCTTCGACGCGATCGGGGTAACGCTGGACCAACAAGGGCGCGTGCTCGACGTCGAGCACATCCGCGGCGCCTTCTAACCGGCAGGTTAAGAACGCAGCAATGCGCCGGTCAGGTCAGCTCAAGCTGGCTGTAGGCGACCGATTGGAACGAGCGGCGATGCAGGTGCGAGATGCCGATCCGCTCAATCGCCTCGCGGTGCTCCGGGGTCGAGTAGCCCACATGCTCCTCAAATCCCCAGCCGGGATGCTCGCGGCCGGCGCCGTGCATGTAGCGGTCGCGGGTCACCTTGGCGATCACGGAGGCCGCCGCGATCGCGGCGCTCGTACCGTCCCCTTCGACCACCGCCCGGTGCGGGACGGGGCAATTGCGCAGCGCGAAGCCATCGACCAGGCAGGTCGTCTTCTCGCACGGGGAAAGCCGCTCGAGGGCGGTGGACAGCGCCTCGAGGTTGGTCACGTGCAGGCCGTTGTCATCGATCCCGCGCACGCAGCGGATCACCACGCTGACCCGCACCGCCGCACGCATTACGACTGGATACAGCTCCTCGCGCCGCGCGGGGGTCATCTGCTTGGAGTCGTGCAGCCCGGCCAGCGCCCGTCGATCGGCAAGCGAGAGCGCCTCATAGTCGATCAGCACTCCCCCGGCGACCAGTGGGCCCGCCAGGCACCCGCGCCCGGCCTCATCGGCACCAGCGATGAAACGACTGCCCAGGCCGCGGTCGAAGGTGAACAACCGGCGCGTCCGGTTGAGGCTCCGCCGCCGGGCCTTGGATTGGCCTTTAGAAGATTCCGACCCGGTCTGGGGGCCAGTAGGTGCCAAAGGCCTTGCCGATGATCCAGTCGCGGGGAACGGGTCCCCAGAAACGGCTGTCTTGGCTTGCTCCACGGTTGTCGCCCATCATGAAGTAATGGTCAGGCGGAATCCGTATCGGCTTGGGTAGATCGCAGGCGGAGCGGTTGGCGCAGGGTCGGATGTAGTCCTCGTCGATCTTCATAACGCCGTTGACGACCGGCTGCCCATTGCGGATGGCCAGCGTGTCGCCCGGCCCGGCGACGATCCGCTTGATGAAGTTCTGGTCCGAACGCTTGCTAGTCGGCTCTGAGCAAGCTTCCCTGGAATCGTGGGGCGCTCCGCATACCCCTCCCGCATCGGCGCCTGCCGGCGGGTGGAAGACGGCAATGTCGCCGATCGACGGATCGGTGAAGTGGTAGAGGAAGCGATTGACCAGCACGCGCTGGCCGACGTCGAGGGTCGGTTCCATCGATCCCGAGGGGATCTCGTACGGCTTGACGACCCAAGCCTGGAGGCCTAGGGCAAAGCCCAACGCCAGCGCGACGATGACGATGAGCTCGAGCAGGCCCCCCTCGCGCGTTTGCGGCTTAGGAATCAGGCTGAGTCCTCGCCGGAGTCGTCGGAATCCTCGTCCGGCGACTCATCGGCGACATCCTGTGCCTCAGATACCTCATCAGCCTCGGGGGCCTCTGCCTCCGGCTGCGACTCCTCCTCAGCGGCCTCAGCCTCGGGAGCATCTGGAGTCTCGTCCTCGGCAGCAGCTTCAGCATCCTCAGGCGCTGACTCTGCAGCGGTCTCCTCAGACACCTCATCCGCGGGTGGCGCCTCAGCCGAAGTCTCCTCAGACACCTCATCTGCGGGTGGCGCGGAGTCGGCCTCCTCGCCCGCAGCCTGCGAGGACGAGGAGTCGTCCCCCGCGACAGGACCCGCGGGCGCGGCGTCATCAAGTGAGACCCCCTCGGCGTCAACCGCCTCCGGCTCGGCCGAGGCCGTCGGCGTTGAGATCAACTCCTCGTCGATCCCCCAGCGACGCTCGGCGACCCGGGCCGCCTTGCCGATCCGACCCCGCAGGTAGTAGAGCTTCGCGCGCCGCACGTCGCCGCGCGCCGCGATCTCGAGCTTCTCGATCTTCGGCGAGTGGAGTGGGAACGTCCGCTCGACGCCCACCCCGAAGGACTGCTTGCGCACGGTGAAGGTCTCGCGCACGCCGGAGCCCTGGCGCCGTATGACGATGCCCTCGAAGACCTGGGTCCGCTTGCGGCTGCCCTCGATCACCTGGAAGTGAACGCGCACGCGATCGCCAGGGGCAAATGATGGGAGCCCCTCGCGAAGTTGACCTCGCTCGATGGTGTCGATGACAGTGCTCATGGCAAAAAGAAACCGCCGGGGCCTTGGATTGGCACTTTGGCGCCGCGCGGTTGCGGAATGGTAGCTACTCCGCGTCGGCTTGGAGCTGCTCGGCCCTCGCCCGGCTCTGCTCCGCGCGCCAGCGGCGAATCGACTCATGGTCGCCGGAGAGCAAGACGTCCGGCACCCCCCAGCCCCGATGGTCGGCCGGCCGCGTGTAGTGCGGGTACTCCGGCGCCCCCTCGAGCACTTGGCTGAACGACTCCTCGACGGCGCTCCGCTCGTGCCCGAGCGCGCCCGGCAGCTTCCGCATCACCACGTCGGCGAGCACCATCGCGGCCAGCTCACCGCCCGCCAGGACGTAGCGCCCGATCGATACCTCGTCGTCGGCAAAGTGCAGGTGCACGCGCTCGTCGAAGCCCTCGTAGCGCCCGCACAGCAGCGCCAGGTGAGGCTCAGCCGTCAGCTCGTCGGCCAGCTCGTCGTCGAGAAGCCTCCCGGTGGGAGAGAGCAGGACGATGCGCGGCTTCTTGCCGTCGGGGTAGGCGGCCTGCAGTGCCGCGTCGACCACGTCAACCCGGAGAACCATGCCGGCCCCGCCGCCGTAGGGCGCATCGTCGACCTGCCCCGCTTTCAGCGGCGTCGTCTCGCGGTAGTCGAAGAAGTGCAGCTCGCTCCCCTGGCTCAGCGCATTCTGCACCGAGCGCTGCGACTGGAACCAGTCGAACGCCTCGGGAAAGAGGGTGAAGACGTCCAGTTTCAAGCGAACGCGTGTGTCAGTCGACGATCTCGACCACGACCCGCCGGTCGAGCCGAACCGCTGCAGCCTTGGCGATGGTACGGATCGCGTTGGCGACGCGGCCATGCCGGCCGATCACCCGACCGCGGTCCTCCTCGGCGACGGTTACCTCGTAGACCAGGTCGCCGTCTTCTTCGAACTCCTCGACAACGACCGCCTCCGGATCCTCGACCAGCGCTTTGACGAGGAACTCCAGCAACTCGGTCATCGCCGCCTAGCTTCCCGAAGCGGCAATGCCCTTGGTGCGCAGCAGCGTGGCGACCGTCTCGGAGGGCTGGGCGCCCTGCTCGAGCCAGTGACGCGCGCGCTCCTCGTCAAGCTCGATCGTCGAGGGCTCGGTCTGCGGGTTGTACTGGCCGATCGTCTCGATCGTCCGCCCGTCACGCGGGGAACGTTTGTCGGCGACGACGATCCGCCAGATCGGGTTCTTCTTGGAACCCACCCTTCTGAGTCTGATTCTCACTGCCATCAGCCGCGAGAGGTTAGCGCCTGCGCACCTTCGGGCGCTGCGCGCGCCCGCCGGCCTGGGACATCTGGGCCAGTTGCTGGGGGTCGAGCGGCTTCCCCGAGACCACCTGCCGCATCAGCTTGCGGATCTGGTCGAACTGCTTCACCAGCTGGTTCACATGCTGGACTTTCGTCCCTGAACCGGTTGCGATTCGTTTGCGACGCGACCCGTTGATCATGCCTGGGTTGGCCCTCTCCTCGGGTGTCATCGAGAGGATGATCGCCTCGGTCCGGTCCAGCTCGCCTTCGTCGACGTCGGCCCCCTTCAGCTGCTGCTTCATCCCCCCCATGCCCGGCAGCATCCCGACCAGCCCGCTGATCGGCCCCATCTTCCGCACCTGCTGCATCTGCTTGAGGAAGTCCTCGAGCGTGAACTGTTCGCGCTGCAGTTTCTTTTGCAGGTCAATGGCCTGGTTCTCGTCGACCTCCCGCTCCGCCTTCTCGATCAGGCTGAGCACATCGCCCATGCCGAGGATCCGGGAGGCCATCCGGTCCGGGTGGAACTGGTCGAAGTCCCGCAGCTTCTCCCCGGTCGAGGCGTACATGATCGGCTTGCCCGTCACCGTCCGGACCGAGAGGGCGGCGCCGCCTCTGGCATCGCCGTCGAGCTTCGTCATCACGACCCCGTCGAACTCGGCTGTCTCGGCGAAGGCTTCCGCCACCCCGACTGCCTCCTGGCCGGTCATCGCATCGACGACGAGCAGGACGTTGTGCGGCTTCACCCGCTTGCGGATTCGCGCCAGCTCCGCCATCAGGTCCTCGTCGACATGCAGGCGGCCCGCGGTATCGACGATCAGCACGTCGCGGTTCTCTTCCCGAGCACGGTCGAGCGCCCAACCGGCGATCTCGACCGGGTCGGCGTCGGTCCCCTGCTCATAGACGTGCGCGCTCGCCTCTTTGGCGATGGTCACGAGCTGGTCGACCGCGGCGGGGCGATAGACGTCACAAGCGGCAAGGGCGACGTTCTTGCCGGTCCGGTCGAGCTGGGCGGCGAGCTTCGCGCAGGCGGTGGTCTTGCCGGACCCCTGCAGGCCCGCCATCAGGATCACCGTCGGGCCGTTGGAGGCAAAGGCGAGCTCGCGGCCGGTGCCGCCCATCAGCGCGGTCAGCTCCTCGTTGACGATTTTGATCACCTGCTGGCCGGGGTCGAGGCTGTCCAGCACCTCAGCGCCCAGGCAGCGCTCCTTCAGGGTCGCCGTGAATGATTTGACCACCTTGAAGTTGACGTCGGCCTCGAGCAGGGCGAGCCGGATGTCGCGCATTGCCGCGTCGACATCGCCCTCGTTCAGCTTGCCCCGGGAGCGAACATCGGAGAGCGTCGCCTGAAGGCGCTCTGAAAGCTGGTCAAACACGGGACTCAGCTTAGAGGGGGCTACTCGGCAAGCAGAGCGCGGGCGAAATCGGCCGGGTCAAACGGGCGCAGGTCCTCGAGGGACTCCCCGGTGCCGATCAGCTTCACCGGGATGCCCAGCTCGCTCGCGATCGCCAGCGCGATCCCGCCTTTTGCGGTGCCGTCCAGCTTCGTCAGGACGACGCCGTCCACGTCAGCCGCTTCGGAGAAGACCTTCGCCTGTCGCAACCCGTTCTGGCCGGTGGTCGCGTCGATCGAGATCAGCGTCTCGTGCGGAGCGTCAGGGACCTGCTTGGCGATCACGCGGCGCACCTTGGCGAGCTCGTCCATCAGGCTGCTCTGGGTGTGCAGCCTCCCGGCGGTGTCGACGATCACCACATCGGCGGCGCGGGCGCGGGCCGCCTCGATCGCGTCGAAGGCGACCGCGCCGGGGTCCCCGCCCGGTGCCGAGCGGACCAGGTCCGCGCCGGAGCGCTCGGCCCACTCTTCGAGCTGCTCACCGGCGGCGGCGCGGTAGGTATCGCCGGCGGCGAGGACCACCGAGAGGCCGAACTCCCGCGAGAGGTGCCAGGCGATCTTGCCGATCGTCGTCGTCTTGCCGGTCCCGTTGACCCCGACCATCAGCAGCACGGCCGGGTCGCCGCTCAAGTCGATCGGCGCGCGTCCGGTCGAGGCGACCTCCGCGAGGATCTCGATCAACCGGTTGCGGACCGCCTCCCCGTCGGCTGGGACCGTCCCCGCCTCGACCTCCCGCTCCAAGCGCTCGACCACCGCGGCGGTGGTCGGCGCGCCGACGTCGGCGAAGATCAGCGCTTCCTCGAGGCGCTCCCAGGTCTCCTCGTCGATCCGGTCGAAGAGGCTCGAGGAGATCTCCTCGACCAGCGCCCGGCGGCTTTTCGCGAGGCTCTCGCGCAGGCGGCTGAAAACGCCGCCCTGCGCTTCCGGCGCATCAGGTTCCGATGAGGCGTTCCCGGGCTCTCGCGAACCGAGGTCGAGTATCTCCTGCCAGCTGGTCGCCATTGTCCTTGCCGCCGGAGGCTATCCGGGCGGCGACCAAGAGCTCCTCCACGGCTCCGCCGAGGTACGTGGAGAGCCGCTCGGCGTCCGGCATCGAGGCACGGTCCGCGAGGATGCCGAAGCCGACCTGGCCGTTGTAGCTGATGATCGCGATCGCGAGAGCGTGGTTATGGGCGAGGAAGCCGACTGGGAAGACCCCTTTGACCTCCCGCCCGAGGAGGTAGAAGGGGATCTGGGGGCCGGGGAAGTTGGTGACGAGGAGGTTGAAGAGGCGGGTCGAGAAGTTGATCGAGGCAGTCGGCGCCAGCAGCAGAGGGGGCGCGAAGTCACGAAACCAATCGTTGAGGCCCCAGATCGCTTCCGCCCCCAAGGGCTGCTTGGAGTCCTTCAGGGCCTCCATCTCCTCGTGGACGACTTGCAGGCGCTCAACCGGGTCGGTGATGCCGACCGGCAACGGCCCGCGCATCGCGGTCAGTTTGTTGCCCAGCTCGCCGTGCTCGTTCTGAGTGCGGATCGAGACCGGCACGAGCGCCTTCAGTTCCATGCCCTCGGTCTTGACCTCTCGGTCGTGCAGCCAACGCCGCAGCGCACCGGCGGTGGACGCCAGGATCACGTCGTTGACCGTCACGCCAAGAGCGTTCTTGATCAGCTTGAAGTCGTCGAGTCTGAAACCCGCCCAGGAGAAGCTCCGCGCGGGGCCGATCTCGACGTTCAACGGCACCTTTGGCGCCGGTCTCGCCAGGTTCCAGGTCACCTCCCAGAGGCCGGCCAGGCCGTCCACGGCGCGCTTCCTCGCCAATCCCGGCTGGCGGGCCGCGTTGCGCAGCCAGCGCGCCATCCGTTGGGCGGTCGTCCCGACACCGGCCAGGGCGCGGAGGACCAGGGCGGCAGCCGAGGGGGTCTTGTGCGGGTTCCAAGGCTCCTCCGTGCGGACCGGCTCGGATTTCGGCTCGACGTCGAAGAGAAGCTTTCCGATGTCGACCGCCGAGAAGCCGTCGGCCATAGCGTGGTGGGTCTTGTAGACGATCGCGAAGCGGTGCTCCTCGAAGCCCTCGACCAGCACGAGTTCCCAGAGCGGGCGCGACCGGTCGAGGGGCGGCGAGAGGACCTCGCCGACGAGTTCGTGGAACTCGGCATCGCCACCAGGGGGTGAAAGGGACACTCGGCGGAGGTGGTTGGCCAGGTCGAAATCGCAGTCGTCGACCCAGAGGGGCGTGCCAAGCCGCATCGGCGGGAAGACGAGCCGCTGGCGAAGGCGCGGCAGCAGATGGAGGCGACTGCGGATGTGGGCGACGAAGTCTTCCTGCTCGGGTGGATCCCCGGCGCACATCAGCACCGCCCCGATGGCCATGTGCCCGTGCCCCCTCTCGTTGGCCAGGAACGAAGCGTCGAACGACGTCAACCTGTCCATATGGCGTTGCGCCATTTGCTCTCCCTCCTGCACTCAGCGTAGCGAAGGCAGCCAGGCGCGAGAGATGCTTTAGGGGGCTTTTAGGCGACGGAGCTTTAAGCGGCTTCGGCCTCGCCGGAGCGAGGAGTCGAACCGACGCCAGCGGCGCCCGGCGCAACCCCCACTCCAGCGGAATCGGCCTCGCCGTCCTCCGGTGCGCTGATGCCGGCGAAGGGAGGCGGGCCCACGGACTGCTCCGCCCCACCCTCGGATTCCGCGCCGCTCTCGCTTTCTCGAGGCAAGCGACGCGAAACGACCTTGGTCACGCCGTCGCCGCCCATGGTGACGCCGTAGAGCACGTCGGCGGCGTCCATCGTCCGTTTCTGGTGGGTGACGATCACGAACTGCGCACGGCCCGAGAAGCGCCGGATCAGCTGTAAGAAGCGGTCGATGTTCGCGTCGTCGAGCGCGGCCTCGACCTCGTCGAGGATGTAGAAGGGGCAGGGCCGGGCAAGGAAGACGGCGAAGACGAAGGCTAGGGCGACCAGCGACTTCTCCCCGCCCGAGAGCAGCGAGAGCTTACGGGTCGACTTGCCGGCCGGGGTCACCTCGATCTCAACGCCGAGCTCCTCGCGCTCCTCCCCGTCCCCCTCCTCATCCTCCGACTCCTCTTCGGTCTCCTCCGCGTCACGGACGGGGTGCAGGCTGACCCGGCGCAGGCGTCCACGGCCGCCCGGGAACAGGTGCTCGACCATCTCCTCGAAGTTCTTTGCGGTGGCCTCGAAGGTCTGCTCGAAGGCACGCTCGATCTCACGGTCGATGTCGCGGATCAGCGTCTCCAGCTCGCGCAGCCCCCGCTCGGTGTCCTCGCGCTGGACCTGGAGCGACTCGACGTGCTCGCGGGCCTCCTCGTACTCGCGCTCGGCGAGGGGGTTGACCGGCCCAATCTGAGCGCGACGGCGGTCCAGGCGCTGCAAGCGGGTGTCGATCTCCGCGCGCTCCTCCTCGCTCAGCGGCTTCTCGGCCGGACCTATCTCCTCGCCGAGCCGCTCGGCGATCGTCGCCAGCTCCTTGGCTGCCTCGGCGCGGCGATCGCCGAGATGGGCGGCCTCGACCTGGGCCTCCGTCAACCGATCCGATGCGGCTTTCATCTCCACCTGCAACTCCGACTCGCGCAGCGAGCAGGCACGCATCTCCTCAGCGATCTCATCGCCGCTGTCCTGCTCGCCGATCACCCGGCTCTCGATCAGACCGACCCGAGCCCGAATCGCCGCCTCCGCGGCGCCGGCGGCGGCCGCGGCGGCGCGGGCGTCGTCAAACAATTCCTCGCCGGCGGCGATCCGGCCGCGCAGCACCTCGCGGTGCCGCTCGCCGAGCAGGCCCTCGGCACGGCGCGCGTGGCGCGTGGCGCGCTCCGCACCGCTGTGCACGTCGCCGAGCGCCGCCTCGCGATCGGACTCCGCCGCGCTCTCCGAGCGCGCCTTGGCGAGCCCGTCCACGGCGGTCGAGAGGCCGGCATCGATCTCTCCAAGCTCCTCCTCCAGCTTGCGAGCGCGCTCGGCGGGAGCCCCCGCGCTGGCCCCCAAGTCGAGGGTCAGCGGGCCGAATTCGGCTCGGAGCGCCTCGAGGCTCGTGGAGAGCTCGGACTCGCGATCGGCCAGCGTCGAGGCCCGGACCGCGATCCGCTGCTGCTCGCCGCGCAGCTTCGTGAGGATGCCCCAAGCCTGTGTGCGCTCACGGTCGCGAGCCGCGAAACGCTCCTCGGCGGCGCGGCGCTTCCCGCTCACCTCCGCCAGGCGCTTCTCGATCTCCGCCTGCCGCGCCCGCGCCTCCTCAGCCGCCTTTTGCGCGGCCAGCGCGCGGTCCTCGCCGAAGCGCAGGTCCTCGGCCACCAACTGGCTGCGCAGCTCCAGCTCCTGCCGTTCGATCCGGGTGCCAAGCTCCGCGGCCTGCGCCTGACGCTTCAGCGGGCGCAGGCGAGCGCGCGCCTCGCGCTCGATGTCCAGCGCTCGATCGAGGTTGTCCCGCGCCGAGGCCAGCTTGAGCTCCGCGCGGCGGCGGCGCTTGCGGTGCTTGCCGAGCCCGGCGGCCTCCTCGACCAGCAGGCGCCTCTCGCGTGGCTTGGAGTGCACGATCGACTCGACCCGGCCCTGGCTGATCACCGAGTGCATCTCGCGCCCGAGGTTGGTGTCGGAGAGGACCTCGACGATGTCGACCAGGCGGCAGCGGGCGGCGTTCAGCCTGTAGACGCCGTCCCCGGAGCGGTCGAGCCGGCGCTGGATCGAGATCTCCGAGAACTCCGAAGCGGCGCGGCCCTCGGAGTTGTCGATCACAACCTCGACCTCAGCGGCGCGGCGCTGGCCGACTCCCTTGCCCCCCGCCGAGATCACGTCCTGCATCGCGGCGCCTCGCACCGCCCCGGGGCTCTGCTCGCCGAGCGCCCAGAGCACCGCGTCGGTGATGTTCGACTTGCCTGAGCCGTTCGGCCCGACGATCACGCTGACGCCTGGAGAGAACTCCAGCTTGGTGCGCTCGGGGAACGACTTGAACCCCTTCATCTCGATCGATTTCAGATACATCCCTGTGGTCCTCGGTCCTGGGCCGCTAAGGCTCTCGCGTGGGTCGGACGCGACACCGTCTACTCGTCCCCGAGCTGCTTCAGCGCCTGCTCGGCGGCCGCCATCTCAGCGGACTTCTTGCTGCGCCCCGAGCCCCTGCCGACCTCCTTCGAGCCAACGATAGCCGCCACCTCGAAGACCCGCCGGTTGTCCGGCCCGGATTCGCCGACCACCTCGTACTCCACGATCGCGCCTCTCCGCGCGAGCATCACCTGCAGTGCGGTCTTGGGGTCGACCGGCGCCTCAACCGCAAGCTCGATCTGCGGCTCGAAGGCCGCCGCGACCGCCGCCGCGACCCGCTCGAAGCCGAAGGTAAGAAAGCAGGCGCCGATCAGCGCCTCGGTCACCTCGGGCAGCGGCCGCGCGCCGTCGAGCAGGATCTCCGCTGGGATCGCCTTCTCGGCCTTCGGCTCGACATCTTCCAGCATCGCCGGCACACCCAGCTCGCGACCGACCTCAGTGCAAGAGACACCGCTGACCGCCTGGTTGTGGATCTTGCTGAGGCCGCCTGAGTCGACCTCTGGAAAGCGCGTGAACAGAGTCGATGCGATCGCGAGGCTGAGCAGGCTGTCGCCAAGAAAGGCGAGCCGCTTGTAGGAGTCGGTGCGCGTCTTCACCCAGGAGGTGTGGGTGAGCGCCTGGCTGCGGAGGTCAGCGGGGAGCTCGTCGATCAGGGCCGCGAGAGACGAAACGGGCGAATCGGCGTCCACAGCAGCCGCTCAGGCGGGAGCCTGTTGGAGGACGAACTCGACCGCGTCGCCGACGGTCTCGATCCGAGCCGCCTGCTCCTCGGAGACCGAGATCTTGTAGCGATCCTCGAGCTCCATCACCAGCTCGTAGAGGTCCAACGAGTCGGCGTCGAGGTCCTCCTTGAAGCGGGTCGCCTCGCCGATTCCCGCCGCGTCGACTTCAAGCTCCTCGGCGAGGTGGTCGCGGACCAGGCTGAGAACTTCATCACGGGTCATTGGATTGGTTTATCACGCACCGCGCTCGGCGGCGAGCGAGCCGCGGGTGGCGCTTCCCTCTCGCAACACGGCGGCGGTGCGCCCAACCGTGTCGACCTCGACGCAGCGCGCCGCCATCCGCACGGCGTTTGCGATTCCCTCCGCGCCGGCGCTGCCGTGCCCGACCACGGCGACCCCCCGCAGGCCGAGCAGGATCGCGCCGCCGGTTGTGTCGGGGTGCAGCTCGCGCCGCAGCCCCCCCAGCGCCGGTCGCATCAACAGCCCGCCCAACGCGGCGAGTGGGTTGGAGCGGGCAGCGCCGCGGATCGCGGAGGTGACGGTCCGCGCCGTCCCCTCCATCAGCTTCAGCGAAACGTTGCCGGTAAAGCCATCTGTGACGACCACGTCGGCGTTCCCGCCCGGCAGGTCGCGGCCCTCGACGTTGCCGATGAACTCGATACCCACCGCCTCCGCCAGCAGTGCGTGCGCCGCGACGACCTCCTCGGTTCCCTTGCCGGCCTCCTCGCCGACCGACAGCAGACCGACACGGGGGCGCTCGATCCCGAGCACGGCCTCGCTGAACGCGGCGCCGAGGAAGGCGAACTGGACGAGATGCTGGGCCCGAACGTCGACGTTGGCGCCGACGTCGAGGAACAGCACCGGCTTGCCGGGAACCGGCAGCTGCACGGCGAGAGCGGGTCGTTTGACGCCCTGCAGCCTGCGCAGGCCGAAGGTCGCCGCGGCCATCGTCGCCCCGGTCGAGCCGGCGCTGACTATCGCGTCGGCGCGTCCCTCGGCGACGTCGCGGACCGCCCGCACCACGGAGGCCTCGGTCCTCGAGCGGACCGCCGGCACCGGATCTTCCCCGTTGGCGATCCATTCCTCGGTCGGAACCAGCTCGACCCCGGAGAGCCCATCCAGGTCGAGCTCGAGCTCGGGGCCAAAGACGCGTAGCCGAATTCCGTCTGAGGCCGCCAACCGAACGCCTTCAGTCAGAGCGTCAAAGCCTCGCTCCGCCCCGAAGCCATCGAGGGCGACGGTCACGCCGCGCCCCTCTGGCATTACTCGCCGGCGGTCGGGGTGCTTGCCGAGGTGTCGGTCATCGTGTGTTTGACGACCTCACGCCCGGCGTAGCTGCCGCAGGTCGGGCAAACGCGATGGGGCAAATGGGGGCTGTGGCAGCGCGGGCAGCGACTCAAACGAGCCTGCGGCGCCTTGTGGTTGGCCCGTCGCTTGTCACGCCGAGCACTAGAGGTTCTCTTCTTAGGAACAGCCATGAGTCGCGGAATGGTAGCGGGAGAGTGACCGGGTGCCCCTCACGCTCAACTTTTTCGGAAGACAGCCACCGTTACCCATTGGGCCGGAACGCCGAAAAAGTACAAGCCGCTTAGAGGGGCACCCGGTCACTCCCGCTTCAGCTCATCGAGCTTGGCCCAGCGGGGGTCGGGGCTGGTCTCGTGCTTGTGGGCGGCTGAGTCGGCGTCGTTTAGCGACTCTCCGCAGACCGGGCAGAGGCCGGCGCAATCCGGGCGGCAGAGAACCCGCGCCGGAATCGCCAAGACAGCCGCATCGTGGGCCCAGCGACCCACGTCGAGCTCGTCCTCGACCACATAGGGACTGCGCAGCTCTTCGTCCTCGGCGTCGTGCTGGTCGACCTCGCGAGCGTCGATCTCGATTTCGACCGCCGCCGCCTCGAGGCAACGCATACACGCTCCCTCGACCCGAAGCGGAAAGTGCAGGCGAAGCGCGAAGCCGCTGCTGAGGCGCGAGACGTCCAGCCGCGCCTTGAGGGATTCCGGCGGCGGCGTGTAGGACTGCGCACCCAGCTCCAGCGGCTGGATGAGAACGGGAATGTCGAGCTGCGCACCCTCTCCATAGGAGAGGCCAAACTGCCCGAGGTCGATGGTCGTGGTCCGCGCTTTCGCCATTGCTGAGCCCTCCGCCCGGCCGGGACTTACGATGACACCTCCAACGAGATTACGAAATGGGTCAATTCGACTGGACACCGGACGAGTACCTGGAGCGAATCCGCTCCCGCATCCCCCGCTACGACGAACTGCAGGAAGAGGCCGTGAAGGCGATTCCGTTCCCTCCCGAGCGCGTGCTGGAGCTGGGAATGGGGACCGGCGAGACGACGCGCCGACTGATCGAGGCCTACCCCGACACCTGGGTGGTTGGCCTCGACGCCAGCCCCGACATGGTGTTCCGCGCCCGCCAGAGCTACGACGACGTCCAGCTCGCCCGCATGGAGGACCCCCTCCCCGACGGCCCCTGGGACTTGGTCGTCGCGGTCCTATCCGTCGGCGACCTGGCCGACGAGCAGGAGCAGGCCCTCTTCCGCCGCGTCAGGGAGCACTCTCGCTCGCTCGTGATCGGCGACTCCTTCGAGCCCGGCGAACTGGAGCGCGTGGTCGAGTGGTGCGGTGGTGAGATCGCCTGGCAGGCCGACGACCTCGCGGTGATCAGCGCCGTTTACTAAGAACCTGTCTCAAAACCTACGTGTGCGAGCTGGCGAGGGCCGCCCCGCGAAGTGTGTCCGGCGCCGCCAGGCGTGGGCGGAGGTTTTGAGAGAGGTTCTAGAGGCAGGACGGGCTACTGCTCTTGCTGCTCGTCGAGCTCGGCGACCGGCTCTTCGTCGCGGCCGGCGAGCCGGTCGCGGCCGCGCTGCACGGCGGCGAGGAACTTCTGAAGGTTGACCTCGAGCGTGTTGAGGATCTCGTCGGCGTAGTCCTCGGCGCCGAGCCGGATCTCCCGCTCTCGGGTCCGGGCGTCCTCGACGATCTCGTCGGCAGCGCGCTCGGCCTGCTTGGTGACCTCCTCGTCGGAGATCAAACGGGCCTGCTGCTCGCGCGCCTCGCGGACGATTCGCTCCGCCTCGCGTTTGGCCTCGGCCAGCATCTCCTGGCGCTCCTTGACGATCCAGCGCGCCTGCTTGA
>JBBDYO010000034.1:0-4700 GCA_040901495.1 Solirubrobacterales bacterium | reverse complement strand
GCTGATGCTGATGCCGAAGCGGGTCAAGCACCGCAAACAGATGCGCGGCCGGATGCGCGGCTACACCAAGGGCGGCAGCTCCGTCGCCTTCGGCGAGTACGGCCTCAAGGCGCTCGACCGCGGCTGGATCACCAACCGTCAGATCGAGGCGGCCCGCATCGCGATGACCCGCAAGATCAAACGTGGCGGCAAGGTCTGGATCAACATCTTCCCGGACAAGCCCTACACGAAGAAGCCGGCCGAGACCCGGATGGGCTCTGGCAAGGGCAACCCGGAGGGCTGGGTAGCGGTGGTCAAGCCGGGCAAGGTCATGTTCGAGCTGGCCGGCGTTCCCGAGGAGCTCGCGCGCGAGGCGCTGCGCTTGGCGGGGCACAAGCTTCCGATCAAGACCAAGTTTGTGATGCGCGAGGGGGCGGACTCCTGATGAAAGGGACCGAGGCCCATAACCTGAAAGACGGCGAGCTGGTGTCGAAACTGGCCGAGGCCAAGGAAGAGGCGTTCAACCTTCGCTTCCGTCACGCCACCGGCGAACTGGAGAACACCGCTCGGCTGGGCGCTTCTAAGAAGGACGTGGCGAGGTTGCTGACGATTGCCCGCGAGCGAGGGATTGATGTCGAGAAAGAGTTGAAAGATGAGTGAGGACGAGAAAAAAGACATAGAGACTCAGGACGAGGACGCCTCGACTGCGGGTCCTGTCGCCGAGGACGGCACATCGTCCTCGCAAGCTGCGGGCGATGTCCCGCCCTCGACACCACCCGCAGAAGATGCGCCCCCGGCAGAGTCCCAGGAGGATGCTTCCGCGGACGATGCGTCCGAGGCTGAGGAGGCGCCTGCCGCCGAGGCAGATTCCGACGATGCTCCACCTGCTGATGAGACGGTTGAGGAGCCGGAGGCTGCTGAGGAGGCGCCTAAGGAGAAGGCTGCCGCAAAGGCCCCTGTTGCTGATGAGGGGTCGGATGAGGATGAGCTGCCCTGGAAGGAGAAGCTCAGGCTGGAGAGGTCGCGTAAGCCGCATGAGGCTGGGCCGCAGCTAAGCCCCGAGGAGCGGGCCGCCAAACGGGCCGAGGAGCGCAAGGCCAAGGCAACGTTGCGGCGTAAGCAGCGGGCCGAGGCCAAGACCGAGAAAGGGGAGGCCCGGACTGGGACGCCGGTCGCCGAGCACGACGCGAACGCGGCCAAGGTCCGCCAAGGGATCGTCGTCTCCAACAAAGGCGAGAAGTCGATCACGGTGCGGATCGACATCGTCCGGCGCCACCCGACCTACGAGAAGGTGGTGCGCAGCTCGCGGACTCTGCATGCCCACGATGAGCAGAACGAGGCGGGTGAGGGAGACACCGTGCGGGTCGTGGAGACCCGGCCATTGTCAAAGACCAAGCGCTGGCGGCTGGTTGACGTGATCGAGAAAGCGCGATGACCATCTCATGATCCAGCAGGAGTCAAGACTGAAAGTCGCCGACAACTCGGGCGCCCGCGAGATCCTCTGCATCCGGGTCAAGGGCGGCTCGCACCGGCGCTATGCCGGGGTTGGCGACGTGATCACGGCGACCGTCAAACAGGCGAGCCCCCAGGGCGGAGTCCGCAAGGGCGAGGTCGTGCAGGCCGTCGTCGTGCGCACGCGCAAGCAACTCGGCCGCTCCGACGGCACCTACATCTCCTTCGACGAAAACGCCGCCGTGCTGATCGATCCGGCCAGCAACAACCCGCGCGGCACCCGGATCTTCGGTCCGGTTGCGCGCGAGCTGCGCGATCGCAACTTCATGAAAATCGTCTCGCTGGCGCCGGAGGTCCTCTGAGATGAAGGCGATGCGGGTCAGGACCGACGACCAGGTAGTGATCATCAGCGGCAAGGACGCCGGCAAGACCGGCCGCGTTGTGCGCACCGAGCCCAAGCGCGGGTTTGTCTACGTGGACGGGCTCAACATGGTCAAGCGCCACCAGCGCCCTCGCCCAAGCGCGGACACAAAGAAGACCAGCAAGGAGCAGGCCGGCGGCATCATCGAGAAGGAGGGGGCCATTCACGTCTCCAACGTGATGCTGCTCGACCCCAAAGACAACAAGCCGACCCGCATCGGCGTGCGTCGCGACAAAGGCGGCAAGCGAGAGCGGTTCGCGAAGCGAAGCGGAGTGTCGATCTGATGGAGGCCACGGCAGAGGTCCAGTCGCAGGTCGCGCCCCCGCCGCGTCTGCGTGAGCGCTATGAGCAGGAGGTGCTGCCGGCGCTGACAAAGAAGTTCGGCTACTCCACCCCGATGCAGGTGCCACGCCTGGTCAAGGTCACCCTCAACATGGGGGTCGGCGAGGCGAAACAGGACGCCAAGCAGTTGGAGACCGCGCAGAAGCAGCTGGCGACGATTGCCGGCCAGCACCCAAACGTACGGCGGGCTCGCAAGTCGATCGCTTCCTTCAAGGTTCGCGAGGGGATGCCGGTGGGCATCTCCGTCACCCTGCGACGGGCGCGGATGTGGGAGTTCCTGGACCGCCTCACCTCGATCGCGGTGCCGCGAATTCGCGACTTCCGGGGTCTCAACCCCCGCTCCTTCGACGGTCGCGGCAACTACTCGATGGGCGTCAAGGAGCAACTGATCTTTCCCGAAATCGACTACGACTCGATCGACCAGGTGAGGGGGCTCGACGTGACGATCACGACGAGCGCCCAGACCGATGTCGAGGCCTTCGAGCTGCTGTTGCAGCTCGGGATGCCGTTCTCCCAGGAGGGCCGGCCGGGCCAGGTTGACGTCGACGCTGAGGCCGATGCCGAGGAGGAGAAGCGCAAGGAGGAGGCGCGGATAAGGGCCGAGGCTGAGCAGGCCGCGCTCGAGCAGTTGAAAGAAGAGAACCCCGACGCATACGCCAAGCCAGAGCCCGAGCCGGAGGCCGGCGAGGAGGGCGAGGCTGCGGCGGAGGGCGATAAGGACGAGGCCGAGAGTTCGGCTGATGAGGAGAGATCAGAGGATGGCTAAGACTTCCCAAAAGGTTCGGCAGCGCCGCAAAGCCAAGTTCAAGACCCGCGAATACAACCGGTGTCGTCGCTGTGGCAGGCCGCGCGCCTTCTACCGCAAGTTCGGCCTCTGCCGGATTTGCCTGCGCGAGGCAGCCCATGAGGGCTACATCCCCGGCATGACGAAGTCGAGCTGGTAAGGCTGAAACGATGCTGACCGACCCAATCGCCGATTACCTGACCCGGATTCGCAACGCGCTGGGCTCCCACCACGACGTGGTAGATATCCCTGCTTCGAAGCTGAAGATGGAGATGTCTCGGATCCTCAAGGAGCAGGGCTACATCACCGATTTCAGCCGCGAGTCGGCGGAGGTTGGCGAGGCGATCAGGATCCGGCTCAAGTACACGGAGGACCAGCGCCCCGTGATCGCCGGCCTGGAGCGCGTCTCGCGGCCCGGCCGTCGACGCTACGTCGATCACACGCGGGTGCCGCGTGTCCACGGCGGCACCGGCACGGCGATCGTCAGCACGTCGGTCGGAGTGATGACTGGGCACGAAGCGAAGGCCAAGGGAGTCGGTGGCGAGGTAGTCGCCTACGTGTGGTGAGAGATGAGCCGGATTGGAAGACAGCCCATCCCCGTCCCTGAGGCCGTCACGGTCGAGCTGGCCCCTGGCCGCGTTGCGGTGAAGGGCCCCAAGGGGGATCTGGCGCAGGCCCTCTCCCCCGAGATGAAGGTTGAGCAAGCCGAGGGCGTAGTCACCGTGGATCGACCGACGGACCGAGGCGAGCATCGCGCGCTGCATGGCTTGACCCGCAGCCTGATCGCGAACATGGTCGAGGGGGTTACGGAGGGCTTCGAGAAGCGCCTGGAAATTCAGGGGGTCGGCTACCGCGCCCAGCTCAAGGGCAAGAACCTGGAGATGGCGCTTGGCTACTCGCATCCGGTTGCGATCGAGGCCCCGGAGGGGATCGAGTTCGAGGTTCCGCAGCCAACCGAGATCATCGTGCGCGGGATCGACAAGCAGCTGGTCGGTCAGGTCGCTGCCGATATCCGCAAGCGCCGTCCGCCAGAGCCCTACAAGGGCAAGGGCATTCGCTATCGCGACGAGCATGTCGCGCGGAAGGTGGGCAAGAGGGCATGACCGTGCTTACGAAACGGGAACGCCGTTTGCGTCGTCGCCGCCGTGTTCGCGCGCGGATCGTCGGCACTCAGGAGAGGCCGCGCCTCTCCGTGTACCGCTCGAACCGCGGGATTTTCGCCCAGCTGGTCGACGACGCCAAGGGCCACACCCTTGTCGCCGTGAACTGGATCGAGCCGGAGTTGCGCAAGCTGAAGGCGAGCGAGCGCGCGAAGCGCTCCGGCGAACTGCTCGCCGAGCGGGCCAAGGCAGCCGGCATCGAGAGCTGCGTGTTCGACCGCGGCGGCTACAAGTACCACGGCCGGGTCAAGGCCCTCGCCGAAGGCGCCCGCGAGGGAGGGTTGAGCTTCTAGTGATCCGCCAAGGAGCACCCCAATGTCCCTCGACGGGCCACTCCCGCTACGGTGAGCGACCGCAATGAAGGGAATGGACACAACACATATCGAGACCGTGAGCCCCAAGGGCCTCGATCTTCAGGAGCGGGTGATCGAGATCAACCGCGTCGCCAAGGTGGTCAAGGGCGGCCGCCGGTTCTCGTTCACGGCGCTGGTCGCGGTCGGCGACGAAGAGGGCGTGGTCGGGATCGGCTACGGCAAGGCCCGCGAGGTCCCGCTGGCGATCC
>JBBDYO010000033.1:0-4765 GCA_040901495.1 Solirubrobacterales bacterium | reverse complement strand
GCCGAAATGTCCACTCTGGCTGGACTTATCGGCCCGTCGGCAAGGGCCTGTGGCCCGGGGTGGGCCAAACGTGGCACGGAACGGGGCGTGGGTGTCGTTGGCGCGTTCGCGGCTGGGCCTGAGCATCGGAGAGGCAGTTGACATACCTCAGGAAAGGAACTCCGATGCCCACACGAACGATGCTCATCGCACTTCTCGCCCTCATCGCCCTAGCGGTGCCGGCGAGTGCAACGGCGGCCTCCAAACCGGGAGCGGTCGTCTTCTCCAAAGTCGTGACCAAAACGACCAAAGAGGTCGTCAAAGACAAAGAAGGCAATCCCGTCAAAGACAAAGACGGAAAAGTCGAAGTCAAAGAAACGACGACGACCGAGGGCGGCCTCTTCGCCGTGCGCGACGGCCACCTCAACCAGCTGAGCGAAGACGCAACCGACACCGAACCGGCCTTTGCCCCGGACGGCAGGACGATTGCGTTCGTCCGCGGCGGCGACCTCTACTCGGTTCGCCCCGACGGCTCCGGCCAGCGTCACCTGACCAACGGCGCTGAGCTCGACTCCGCCCCGGTGGTCTCGCCCAGCGGGCGCTACGTCGTCTTCGAGCGCCGCGCAAGCGCCGGCGCGGCCGCGGACCTCTACACGGTCCGTGTCCTCGGTGGTGGCCTGCACCGCGTCACCAACTCCGCCGATGACGATCACGATGCTGCCTTCTCCCCAGACGGGAAGACGATCGCCTTCGTCCGCAGCACGGCTGAGGCCAACGACGACATCTACTCGGTGCGGCCGAGCGGCGCGAAACTCGCCCGCCTGTCCAAAACCGCGGGAGTCGACGAGTTCGAGCCCCGCTACTTCGCCGGCGGCATTCTCTTCAGCCGCGGCGACAGCGGCGAAGGGCCGAGCGCCTACGCCGACATCTACACGATGCGCAACAGCGGCCGCAAAGTGCGCCCGCTGGTCAGGGGCGTCGGCTCGGCCTATGTCGAAGACGTCACCTCCGACGGCCACACGCTGCTGTTCCGGCGCGACCAGGGCCTCTGGGTGAAACGGATCGGCCCCGGCAAAGCCCGCAAGCTGAGCCAGCTCCCCGACGGCTCAGAGACCAGCGCGGTCTTCTCCTCCGACGGCAAGAGGGTCGCGGCGTTCATCGAGGCCGAGGGCAGGGAGCAGCTCTCCTCGATCGACGTCAAGACCGGGTCGACGACCCAGCTCGCCGAAGGTTTCGTGCCAAGCGAAACCTCGGAAACCGGTGGCACGGTCACCTCACTGGGCCCGGTCATCGCCTGGCAGCCGTCGCCCAAAGCCGGGCGTTAGCCGGCGCGGGCATCCGCCGGCCCGCCCGGGCCGGTCAAGGGGGTCTCCTCCGAAGTTGGGAGGGGACCCCCTTCCGCGTGGAGGCGCCGGCACGAGGATGAGGTGCCAGCACGAGGGTGGTGTGAGACGGCGCCGGCACGAGGACGGCGTGAAGGCTTCCGCGTGGAGGCGCCGGTATAACCGCCGCATGGGAGAACCGGCAATCGGCTCGACCCTTGCGGGCTACCGGCTCGATGCGCTGATTGCGCGGGGCGGGATGGGCGTCGTCTACAGGGCGACGCACCTGGCGCTCGAACGGCCGGTGGCGCTGAAGGTGATCGCCGGCCACCTCGCCAGCGACGACGGCTTCCGCCAGCGCTTCCTGCGCGAGTCCCGCCTCGCCGCCCGCCTCGACCACCCCAACGTCGTCCCGATCTTCGACGCCCGCGAGGAGGACGGCGAGCTGATCGTCGCGATGCGCCTGGTCGAGGGCGGCGACCTGAAGCGGCGGATTACCCAGACGGGGCCGCTGCCGGCCGCCGAAGCGGTCGAGCTGCTCGGGCAGGTCGCCGATGCGCTCGATGCCGCTCACGCCGCCGGCATCGTCCATCGCGACGTCAAGCCCCACAACATCCTGTTGGAAGGGGAGCGCGCCTACCTCTCGGACTTCGGCCTCGCCAAGGCGCTGGGGGAGAGCGGCGTGCTCAGCGACGCCTCGATCGTCGGCACCGTCGAATACATGTCCCCCGAGCAGTGGCGGGGCGAGCGGATCGGCCCGGCCGCCGACGTCTACTCGCTCGGCTGCGTCCTCTACGAGGCCCTGACCGGGATCCCCCCCTACGCGCGCCACGACGAGGACTCCGAACCGGAGATGCCCGCCGGGCTCGACGCGGTGATCGAACGTGCCGTCTCCAAGGACCCCGCCGCGCGTTATCCGAGTGCCGGCGCCCTGATCGAGGCGGCGCGGGAGCGCCAGGGGGCGACGCCCGCCGCGACCCGGGTCCTGACGGACACACCTGACCGTCCCACCCTCCGCCTCGGGGGCTCTCCGACCGCCGGCTACGGACGCTTGGATGGCTGGCGCGACCGAGTCGCCTCCTGGCCGCGGACCTGGCTGATCGCTCCGGTGGCGATCGCCGCCATCGCCTGCGTCGCGCTCTTCTTCCTGCTCCGCGGAGAGGACGTCTCCGTCTCCGAGCCGATCCCGATCGGCCAGGGGCCGCTGCGGGTCGCGACCGGGGAGCGGTCCGTCTGGGTGACGAGCGCTCGCGAAGGGACCCTGACGCGAATCGATTCGGCCAGCGGCGAAGTCCTGGGGCCGCCGCTGCGCCTCGAGCGTGGCGTCTCGGGGGTCGCGGTCGGCGCGAGGTCGGTCTGGGTCGCCAGCCCCCGCACGGGTGAGGTTTTGCGCATCGATGGCGAGGCGAGGACCATCGAGGACCGAATCGACGTCGGAGGCCGCCCGGGCGCGCTCGTCTTCGGCGGCAATCGAATCTGGGTCGCCGACCAGAACGGCGCCGGCATCACCGCGATCAACGCAGCCGGAGGAAGGGTCTACCGGCGGGGGATCTTTCCCCGTACGGCGCCGCTGCGCCTCGCGGTGGGCGCGGGCGGGCTCTGGGTGAGCAGCGCGTCGACCGGCTCCCTGCGCCGCATCGACCTCAGCGAGGCCGTCGGCGCTCCGTCGATTACGGTCGGTCGTGGCCCGTCGGGGGTGACGGTCGGCGGCGGCGTGGTCTGGATCGCCAACAGTCGCTCCGACAGCGTCTCGCGGGTGGACCCGGTGACGAGGACGCTGCTCGGCGAGCCGATCGCGGTCGGCGACCGCCCCGGCGGGATCGACGCCGGCACCGACACCGTCTGGGTCGCCAACGCCCGCGACGGCACCGTCATCCGCATCGCGATCGACGGCGGCGAGACCATCGGCGACCCGATCGACGTCGGCAGCAATCCGAGCGCGGTGGCGGTCGGGGCCGAAGCGGTGTGGGTCGCCGACAACGGCGAGGGCGCGATCGTCCGCATCGAGCCCTGAGCTGGAATCACTGGGAACGGGAATCACTAGGATCGGTCGAGGTCATGGCCCAGGACATCGACCAGCTCTGCATCAACACGATTCGAACACTCTCGATCGACGCGATCCAGAAGGCGAACTCGGGCCATCCCGGGACGCCGATGTCGATGGCCCCGGTCGCCTACACGCTCTGGCAGCGCTTTCTCCGCTTCGACCCCGCCGACCCGATCTGGCCGAACCGCGACCGCTTCGTCCTCTCGGCCGGCCACGCGTCGATGCTGCTCTACGCGTTGCTCTACCTGACCGAGGTGCAGGCGGTCGAACCCGACTACGAGGTGGTCGGCAAGCCCTCAGTCAGCCTCGACGACATCAAGAGCTTCCGCCAGCTCGACTCGCGCGCCCCAGGCCACCCCGAGTACCGCTGGACCTCGGGCGTGGAGGCGACGACCGGGCCGCTCGGCCAGGGCATCGCCACCTCGGTCGGGATGGCGATCGCCTCCAAGTGGCAGGGGGCCCGCCACGGCGCCGAGCTCTTCGACTTCGACGTCTACGCGCTGGCCGGCGACGGCTGCCTGATGGAGGGGGTCTCCAGCGAAGCCGGCTCGATCGCCGGCCACCTGAAGCTCGACAACCTCTGCTGGGTCTACGACAACAACCACATCACGATCGACGGCAAGACCAGCCTCGCCTACGACGACGACGTCTCGGCCCGCTTCATGGGCTACGGCTGGAACGTGGCTCTGGTCGGGGACGCCAACGACACCGAGCTGCTGGCCCGCGCCTTCGAGGAGTTCAAAGGCGAGGAGGGCCGGCCGACGTTGATCATCGTCGACAGCCACATCGGCTGGGGCTCTCCCCACAAGCAGGACACGCCCGCCGTCCACGGCGAACCACTAGGCACCGACGAGGTGCGGGAGACGAAGCGCGCCTACGGCTGGCCCGAGGACGCCGAGTTCCTCGTGCCCGAGGGGGTCAAGGAGCACTTCGCCGATGGGATGGGCAAGCGCGGGGCCGAGCTGCACGCCAAGTGGGAGGAGCGGCTCGCCGCCTACGCGGCGCGGGACCCGGGCCTCGCCGCCGAGATCGACTCAATGCAGAAGCGCGAGCTCCCCGAGGGCTGGGACGCGGAGATCCCCAGCTTCGAGGCCGACGAGAAGGGGCTCGCCACTCGCAAGGCGTCCAACAGGGTGCAGAACGCGATTGGCAAGCGGCTGCCCTGGCTGCTCGCCGGCTCGGCCGACCTCACCGACTCGACCTCGGTCCGCTTCGGTCTTCCGGGGGACGGCGGAGGCGATGAAAGCGAGGAGGGCGGGGGAGGCGCCGCCGACTTCGAGCCCGGCGCCTACGACGGCCGCCAGCTCCACTACGGGGTCCGCGAGCACGAGTCGGCGGCGATCTCCAACGGCCTCTCGCTCTCCAAGCTGCGGCCGCTCTGGTCCACCTACCTCACCTTCTCCGACTACGCCCGGCC
>JBBDYO010000032.1:9837-31594 GCA_040901495.1 Solirubrobacterales bacterium | reverse complement strand
CGTGACTACCAGCCGATCGGAGGGGGTTGAGATGTCTACGATGACGCGAGACATCACAGGAGCGCGGCCACCGGATTTGAACCCGCGGGCCTTTGCCCGCGACCCCTAGAAGGGGATGTCCTCCTCATCCTTGCCACCGCCACCGCCACTGGGCGCGCTTTCGTAGTCGGAGGTGTCGGCCGGTACGTCGCTGCTGGGGGTGAAGCCGGTCTTGGCACCGCCACCACCACCGCCGCCGCCGGAGCCGTCCCTGGAGCCGAGGAACTGAACCGAGTTGGCGATGATTTCAACGCCCTGTCGCTTGTTGCCCTCTTTGTCCTCCCACTCGCGCCAGTCGAGGCGACCGTGGACCGCTACCGGCCGGCCCTTCGAGAGGTAGTTGGCGCAGTTCTCGCCCTGAGCCCCCCAAACGGTGACGTCGAAGTAGTTGGCCTTCTCCACCCACTCGCCGCTTTGCCCGTCTTTGCGCTGGGTGTTGACCGCAACCCGAAGCTTGCAAATCGAAGTTCCACCTTGCGTACTGCGCAACTCGGGGTCACTGGTCAGGTTGCCGGTGATGACCACCACGTTGATGTTTGACGCTGCCACAGCTCTCACTCCTCTGGGATTAGCTTGGTCTAAACACCAGCATAAGTGCGCGAGCGGCCAGAGTTCGCCCCCCTAGATGGCCAATTCCAAATCCCGCACCCACGGATGACGCGCCTGGCACGGCGCTGGTCGGCACCCAACGACCTTGCGCGTAGCGCTGCTATGCGCAACGGCCGCGTGCACCGCCCAGCTTGGCCAGTCGCGCCCCCGCAGGCACGTCAATTTGAAATCGACCATCTGAGGCGGAAATTCGTGGATTGGCTCGGCCTTGAGCGGCGCGGAGGCGCTACTCGGCCGACTCGGTGGAGCCGTCGCCGGCATCCTTCGGAGGGCTCTCGGGCGCCGCCTCAGGTGAGGGGGCCGCGGCCGGGGCCTCGGGGGAGGGTGGGGCAGCCGGGGCCTCGACCGCGGCGACCGGAGTCTCGGCCGGAGCTTCTGGCGCTTCCCGCCCGTCGCCCTCTCCGCGCTCGCGGGCCGGCGGTGCGGCGGCCGCCGCCGGGGGGACCATCACCGGCGTGTCGGGGTCGACTTTGAAGATCCGGAAGCGAAGGACCCCGTCGGCGATCTTGAGGTTGTGGTCGAGTTTCTCGAGCAGGTCGGTGGGCGCCTCGAACCGGAACCAGCGGTAGTCAGCCTCGGTGCACTTCTTAATCTCGTAGGCCATCTTGCGCAGGCCCCAGGTGTTTTCGTGCTTCAACGTCCCGCTGGCCGCGATTTGCCCACGTGCCTCCTGCGCAAGCGCATCGCGACTGGGCGCGTCTTGCCGGGGATCCAGCATCAGGACCAACTCGTATTCGCGGGGTGCGGGAGCCAAAACGGCGAGGGACTATAGCGGCGCTCCATTGCTGAGGCGGGGACCAGGCATCCCTCCTCTCTCAACTTTTTCGGTGAATCGTCGCTGGCCTTCCGTGATCGGAGTGGCGAAAAAGTACAAGCCGTTCGGAGGGACGCCTGGTCCCCGCCTCACCGTGGGGCGAACTCCATTGAGCCGTCGTTAGCTGGGGCTGGTGGTGGAGTTGGAGCTGGTGGTGGGGGCGGGAGCGGCACGGTTTCCGGAGGCGTGGGAGATGGGGGAGGCGGTGGGGATGGAGTTGGCGGGGGAGGTGTTGTGGTCGGGGGGTTGCGCTTTCGATTCGACCTGGCTGGAGGACGAACGCGAGGGGTGGATCGGATCACGGTCGCAGCCGTTACCGGTCGCCGTTGGCGCTCTACGTCTTGCTTCCGGCGCTTCGGTGCGGGCTGATGCGAATCACGAAATGGGGTTGTTTCCCCCTCAGCGCGATGCGCATCGCTTGGCGTTGGGCGCGGCAGGCTGACGTCGGCGTCGAGCGGCGGCGGCTCTGGAGCCCTCAGCAGGGAGGGGAGGGCTTGCAGCGCGACCAGCCCCGCCACCAGCAGCGCGAGCCCCTTCCCCGCCGTGCTCCACCGCACCCTCAATCCCATACAGGTCTAAGCCCTCAGCCACCCCCAACTCTCCCCAGCTGTATCAGCAGGGGAGAGAAATCAGCCCTCAGCTCTTAGGGGATTGAGTCACAAGGGCAAGCGGCTGCCCCGAGGGCGAGCCACCCTTGGGGCGGTCATCTACTTAAGAGGAGCGATGGACTGGGAAGCACTGATCGGGCGGCTCATGCATCCGACCCAGCTGGCCGTCGTGGAAGCGATGCTGTGGATCGACGCCCCGCTTTCCCCCACGCAGCTCGTTCGCGTCTTTGACGGCGAGATACAGCTGCCCTCGGTCGCCTACCACGTGGGTCGCCTGGCCGACTTCGGTGTGCTGAAACGGACGGGAACGCGGCAGGTGCGAGGCGCGGTGGAGCACTTCTACCGCCTCGCCGAGTCCCTCAGGGCCGTTCCTTAGGCGACGCTCTCGCGCAGCTCGGCGATGTCGCGCAGCTGGTCGTCGACCCAGTCGCCGGGGTTGCGCGAGTAGATGATCTCCTTCAGGTGCTGCGCTCGCACCCGCCGCTCCTCGGCGCCCATCGTCAGCGCCCGGTAGATCGCGTCGGCCTGCTCCTGGATGTCGAACGGGTTGACCGACAGCACGCAGTCGGCGAGCTCCTCGTGGGAGCCGGTGTTCTCGGAGAGCATCAGCACTCCGTCGCGGGTGTTGACGGCCGGCGCCTCCTTGGCGACCAGGTTCATCCCGTCGAAGAGCGAGTTGACCATCAGCAGGTCGAAGTGCTTGTAGCGGGCGACGGCCTCAGGGAAGTTCTCATAGATCTTCAGGTCGATCGGCATCCAGTCGGTGGTGCCGTGGCGGTGGTTGACCACGGCGACCAGGGCCTCGATCCGCTCCAGGTACTCGGCGTACTCGGGCACGTCCTGGCGGGAGGGCTGGAGGTGGGCGATGAAGGTCACCCGTTCGCGGAACTCCGGGTGCTGGGTGAGGAAGGTGTCGAAGGCGGTGAAGCCGCGCAGCACGTTCTTGGAGAGGTCGGCCCGGTCGACCCGGATCACCAGGTGCTCGCGGCGCCGCTCGAGGACCTCGCGCTCCGCCGCCGCCACCTCTGACGACTCCGCCGCCCGCCGCAGTCGCTCGGCGTCGATCGAGAGCGGGTAGGCGCGGGCCAGGGTCTGCCCACCGGCGTGGCGCACCAGGCACTGGTCGTAGTCGACGTCGGCCTCCAGCAGTTCGTCGCAGCAGCGGATGAAGTTGATGCAGTAGGCGTGGGTGTGGAAGCCGATGATGTCGTTAGCGAGCATGCCGCGGAAGATCGCCTCGCGGATCCGTCCCGGCAGGACGCGCCAGCTGTCGGGCTGGGACCAGGGGATGTGGACGAAGTGGTGGAGAAAGGCGTCGGGGCGCTCGGCGCGGATCATCCCCGGAGCGGTGTAGAGGTGGTAGTCGTGCAGCATCACCAGCGGCCGCTCCCGGTCCTCGATCTGGTTGAGGACCGCCCGAGCGATGTCGCGGTTCACCGCCTGGTAGCCGTAGTCCCAGGCGTCGAGCTCCTCCTGACGGATGTCGGGAGCGTTGGAGAGGTCCCAGAGATAGTGCTGGATGAACCAGAGGATCGGGTTGGCGATCACGTTGTAGAAGCCCTCGTAGGCGTCGGGATCGCTGCCGACCAGCAGCACCCGGTAGTCGATCCCGTCGATGGAGAGGTCGACCGGCCCACCCCGCTCCTCGGAGACGGCGACGTCCTCGTCGGTCATCGCCGAGGCGATCCAGAGCGCGTCGCGGTGCGAAACGAGCCCCGAGAGGGCCGTCACCAGGCCGCCGCCGCCCCTTTTCACGGTGCGCTCGCCCGCGTCACTGCGTTCGAACTGGGCAGGACCGCGATTGGAGACGATGATCAGGGGGTCGTTGCCGTCGCTCACGCGTCCCAGCCTACCCCGGCTGCTGCACCTCTATGCGTCGAGTTCGCCGAGCAGCTTCAGCCAGTCGCGCAGCAGGCGCGGCGAGAGGAACTCGCGCCGCGCGTGTTCCTTGCCGGCCTTGCCCAGGCGCTTGCCCAGCTCGGGGTCGCCGAGGATCTCGATGCAGCGCTGCGCGCACTCGGCGGGCGAGTCGACCAGGAAGCCGCTCACGCCGTCCTCGATCTGCAGCGGGATCCCCCCGACGTTGCCGGCTACCGTCGGCCGCCCCTTCCAGAGCGCCTCGGTGACGGTCAGGCCGAAGCCCTCGCGGATCGACTTCTGCAGGCAGACGTCGGATTGGGACTGGAAGGCGTTGACCTCGATCGCACCAACGTTGTTGAGGTTGTTGAGGATCTTGATGTCCTCGTCGCCGTCCGCATATTCGACCGTCTGCTGGAAGAACTCCCATCCCTCCGGGTCGTCGGTGGCCATCGAGCCGACCAGCGCCAGCTGCACGTCGGGTATCTCCGCGGTCACGTCGCGGTAGGCGTCGATCACCCCGATCGGATCCTTCCAGGGGTCGAAGCGGGAGACCTGGGTGATCAAAGGCCGGTCGATGTCGATCCCGAACTGGTGGCAGACGAAGGCGGCGTCGTCGGGCGAGAAGGCCATGTTCTTCGGCGAGAGCGGGTCGATCGCCGGCGGGATGATGCGGACGCCGTTGTGGCCGTCGATCCCGCTCGGCACGTAGGTGGGCAGGTGCCAGACGGTGGCGTCGTACTCCTCGATCAGCGGCTGCAGGCGGGCGATCGGCGCCGGGTTCGGCTCCGAGAGGTCTATGTGACAACGCCAGATCCAGTTGCGGCTCTTCTCTTGGGCGCCGCGGCGCAGCCCGATCGGCTGCGGGTCGTGGACGATGATCGTGTCCCACTCGCCTTTCAAGCCCTCGGCGTTGATCTCGTTGATCTCGTCGAACACCGCCCACTGCTCGTCGCTCAGCGTCTCCTCGGCGCCCTGCAGCGAGTTGTGGAGGAGCTTGGTGGCGTTGAAGAACTCTTCCTTGCCGAAGATCACGTGCCAGTGGGCGTCGATGCCGGCGTCGCGCATCAGCGGCACGATCGTGTAGAGGATCTCTGAGACGCCGCCGCCGAAAGCGGTGGCGCTGACGTGCAGGACGCGCTGTCCCTCCAGCGGCTCGGCCAGCTCCCGAATCTGCTCGGTCAGCTCCTTGCCCGCGATGTGGGTGTAGTCCGCGAGGGACTTCTGGCCGAGGGTGACTTCCTGAAGCACGCGCGGATTTCTACAGGCCCGGTCGGTTAGATGAGGCGCGAGCTGGTCTCAGGCAGGGCGTCAACCTTGCTGCCTGGTCTCCGGACGCTCGCCGAGCTCGACCTCGATGTCCTCTCTGCCCCCGTTGTCGTGGAGCACTTCGAGGGTCACGGTCTCGCCGGGTTTGTAAGAGGAGATGAAGCGACCGAGGTCGTCGGGAAGGACCACTCGCTCCCCCTCGACCCCCAGGATCACGTCGCCGCCGGTTTCGTAGGCGCCGGCCTGGAAGCGCAGTTTCTCGTCGCCGCCCTGGATCCCCGCCTCGTCGGCAGGGCCGTCGGGGACGACTTCGGCGATCAGCCCGCCGAAGTCGGTGTCGAGCCCAAGTTTGTCGGCCAGCTGCGGATAGAGCGCTTGGCTGGACACCCCGATGTAGGCGTACTTGACCTTGCCGTCTCGCTGGAGCTGGGCAATCGAGCGCTTCACCGCCGAGATCGGCACCGCGAACCCAACGCCGTCGTTCGCGCCCGAGTTGGTCTCGATCTGCTGGTTGATTCCGATCACGCGGGCGCCGGCGTCAAGCAGGGGCCCTCCGGAGTTGCCCGGGTTGATCGAGGCGTCCGTCTGGATCGCCCCCTCGATCTGGAACTCGGTCAGCGACCCTACCGAGCGGTCGGTGGCCGAGACGATGCCGACAGAGAGCGACTGCTGCTCGCCGAACGGGCTGCCGATCGCGGCCACCGGCTGCCCGACGATGAGGTAGTTGTCGTCCCCGAGCTGGAGCGGGTGCAGGTCGAACCCGTCCGGGTCCATCTTCAGCAGGGCCACGTCCACAAAGGGATCGGAGCCGACGATCTTCGCGGGGACCACGTTGCGGTCGGGGAACTCGATGAAGACCGCCTTGGCCTCCTTGCGGTCACCGTCGGGGCCGTTGGTCACCACGTGGGCGTTGGTGACGATCCGGCCCTCGTCGTCGAGGACGAAGCCCGAGCCTTCGGCGGCGCCGCCGTCGAAGAGCGAGCGAATCGTGACCACGCCCGGCGAGGCCTTGCGGTAGACCTCCGCCGCGTCGAAGCCGTGCGAGGCCGTCTGCACGACCACCTCGGTCGTCGTCCTGACGGCCTGGGGCGAGGCCGAGTCGGAGGACGTGTCCTCGCCCCCGCACCCGCCGAGAAACAGCAGCGCGCTTGCCGCCGCGACCAGGGCTATCCGGCGGGTCACGAGGCGATTCCCACGGGATGCGGCGCTACGGGCGGCTCGAGGCCCTCGCGGGCCGGCGGGAGGTCGAGCGTGAATGCCGTGAAGCGTTTGCTCGAGGTGATCGCGATGCGGGCATCCATCTGCTGCGCCAGCTCGCGTGCGATCGCGAGGCCGAGGCCGGACCCTCCCGGCGAGTCCGCTTTGTAGAAACGCTCGAAGAGGCGTTTCTGGACGCGCTGCGGAATCCCCGGGCCCTCATCGGAGACCGTCAGCTCGGCACGGCGGTTTACGGAGTAAGTGGTCACGGTCACGTTGGTGCCCTCGGGAGTGTGGGTGAGGGCGTTGTCGAGCAGGATACGGATGATCTGGCGCACCCGGTCGGGGTCGGCGCTGGCTGTGACCGGCTGGTCCGGCGTGCGCAGCTCCAGGCGGGATCCGCGGAGATCGGCACGCGGCCCGAACTCCCGCGCCACCTCGCGCGCGAGCGAGCCGAGGTCGACGCTGCGGGTATGCATGACGAAGTCGCCGTCGTCGAGCCGCGAAAGATCGAGCAGGTCGGCGGTGAGCTTCGTCAGCCGGTCGATCTGCTGGCGCATGGTGTGGACGAACTCCGCCCGCTCCTCGGGGCTCGGCTCCTCGTCTTCGAGCAGCTCGACGAAGCCGCCGAGGCTGAAAATCGGCGTGCGAAGCTCGTGGGAGGCGTTGGCGATGAACCGCTTGCGGCTGCTGTCCATTTCCTCCAGCCGCCGTTGCATTTCGTTGAAGGTGCGGGCGAGCTGCCCCAACTGGCCGGAGGAGTCGACCGGGATCTGGATCGCGAAGTCTCCGTCGGCGACTTTGCGCGCCACTTCCTCGATCCGCCGGATCCGCCTCGCGACCAGCTGGGCGAAGTAAAAGCCGATCCCCAGCGCCAGCAGCACGGCGATCAGGGCGCCGATCACGATCTCGTGCGCCGCGTCCTTATTGCCCTGGATCAGCACGACCCAGGTGTAGACGATCGCCGAGGTGCCGATCCCGATCGCCAGCGAGATCGTCGTGATCATGCTGCCGAGCGGGGTGAGGCGGAGGGCTCTCATTCTTTGAAGCGGTAGCCGACGCCGCGCACGGTGAGCAGGTACTCAGGCTCTTTGGGCGCCCTCTCGATCTTCTCGCGCAGGTGGCGAATGTGGACGTCGACGGTCCGCGTGTCGCGGTACTTGGAGTCCCCCCAGACGTGCTCGAGCAGCGTCTCCCGGCTGAGCACGCGGCCTGGGGACCGGGCGAGGGCGCTGAGGATTTCGAACTCGACGTAGGTGACCTTGACGTCGGCCCCGTCCACCTTGACCGAGCGGCGGGCCGGGTCGATCTTCAGGTCGCCGTGGTCGATCGGCTCTTCGTCGGGAGGCTGTCCGACCATCCGCGAGCGCCGCAGCGCCGCCTTCACCCTGCTGCGGAACTCGCGCATCGAGAAGGGCTTGGTGATGTAGTCGTCCGCCCCGACCTCGAGGCCGGCCACCTTGTCGGTCTCGGTGCCTTTGGCGGTCAGCATGATGATCGGCACCTGGCTGTGGCGCCGGAGCTGGCGGCAGACCTCCACCCCGTCGAGCTTCGGCAGCATCAGGTCGAGGATGACGAGGTCGAACCGGCCTTCGGTGAAGCGCTTCAGCGCTTCCGGGCCGTCCAGCGCCGAGGTGACGTGATAGCCGTCCTTGCGGAGCGGATAGCTGAGCAGGGTCTGGACAGATTGCTCATCGTCGACGAGCAGGATGCGTGTGGACCCCTCAGACATAGAGAAAGCGTATCCCTACGTTGCAACGGCCTTTCCCCTGCACCCCGTGGACAGATGTGCGAGTACCAAGAACTAATGGTTGGAGGCGGGGAGCCGATATGAGGTTCAGATGCACCGCCGACACCTAAAGATCCTGGTTGAGACCGGCCACTACAAGCCGGAGCCCGCGCTCGTCGCGCAAGCGATGTTGCGCCACCGCGGTGTGAGGGAGCTGCTGACCACCGGCTCGCTGCCGATCAGCCCAGCTGATCGAAGCCGCTCGGCTTCAGAAGCTCCCCCCCAGGCAGCCTGATCTCGACCCCTTCGCCCTCGATCGCCTCGCCGATCTTGGTCAGCGCGATCCCTCCCGCCTTCTCGACCGCCGACCTCGCGCTCTCGAACCGGTCGGGGGGCAGCGTCGCCAGCAGCTCGTAGTCCTCTCCGCCGGAGACCGCCAGCCGCGCGGCCTCCTGCCCGGTGGCCGCCGCGAGCTCGCCGACGCCGTCCGCAATGGGCAGGGAGCCGGTGTTGACCCTCAGCCCGACCCCGCTTGCCTCGGCGAGGCGGCTGCCGTCCCCGCCGAGCCCGTCGCTGAGGTCG
Organism: Solirubrobacterales bacterium; assembly: GCA_040901495.1. Taxonomy (GTDB): domain Bacteria; phylum Actinomycetota; class Thermoleophilia; order Solirubrobacterales; family 70-9; genus VRUE01. The sequence goes on along the minus strand of JBBDYO010000032.1, from coordinate 22,890 downwards.
ATCATCGCGGTGGCCCCCGCTTGCGCCAGCGCCCGCCCCGCCTCGATTCGCGGCTGTGGCTCGAGGTGCCGGGCTCGCAGCCGCTCGGCCGTCGAAGCGGGAACGGCGTCTCCCGCACCGGGCTGCTCCAGCAGCGCCAGGCCGGCCGCCGCCGCGCCGATCTCGCCGGTCAGGACAAGCGCGTCTCCTGGCTGGGCCCCACTGCGGGTCACAAGCTCCTCTGGGCTCGACGAGTGACCGACCACTGTCACCGCCAGCATCAGCACCGGCGCTCGCGTCACGTCACCCCCCACGAGGCTCGTGCCGGTGGCACTCGCAAGCGCGACAATCCCGTCGAGCACCTCGATGCAGCCGTCCTCGTCGAGGTCGGTGGGGACGCCGAGCACGACATACGCCTCACCGGGGCCGGCGGCCATCGCCGCCAGGTCTGAGAGTGCGGTGGCCAGTGCCTTGTGGCCGATCTGCGCCAGGCTGCTGTGCTCGCGGCGGAAGTGGACCCCCTCGACCAGGGCGTCGACTGAGGTCGCCGTCACGCCGCCGGGGAGGGTGATCGCGGCGTCGTCGCCGCTTCCGGTCAGGACCCGCGGCCCGGGTGCCGGCAGTCGCTCTCGAACTCGCGCCAACAGCTCAAACTCGCTCATCGCGTCATTGTCGCCGTTCGGCGTCCCGCTTCCGACTTTTTACCCCCTATAGAGGGGTAGAAGCGGGCGGCGCCGGTCCGGGTGGCATTGAGTTCTGAGGCAAGCACTAAGGTGCGACCACGTGGATCGCCGCCAGCCACTTCTACACCGGATCGGTGAGGCCGGGGCACGGTTCGGAACGCGACCGCCGCGCAGCAAACGCGTTCGCCTCGCGATACAGCTCGGGATCGCGATCGTCGTCTTCGGCTTCCTCGTCCTCACGGTCATCAACCAGTGGGCTGAGATCAAGGACAGCGGCGTCCATTTCCACGGCTACTGGCTGATCCCGGCCTTCGCCGTCCTTCTCCTTTTCTATGCCCTCGGCGCCCTTGGGTGGGACCTGATCCTGCGCTTCCTCGGCTACCGGATCGGATTCGGGCGCGCGCAGGTGGCCTGGGGCCAGCCGCTTTTGGCCCGCTACGTGCCGGGCAGCGTTCTCTATGTCCTGGGCAGGGTGCTGCTCTCGGAGCGCGCCGGCGTCCCACGGCGGATGACGATCGCCAGCATCGCCTACGAACAGGCGATATCCGCGACCTCGGCGATCACCGTGGCCGCCTACTTCCTGATCAGCCACCCCGATTTACAGGGGGAGCCGCTGCGCTGGGCGGTCCTGTTGCTGATCCCCGGGGCGATCATCCTGCTCCACCCGCGTGTCTTCGGGCCGCTCGCCAATCGCATCCTGCGGGCCTTCGGCCGCGAGCCGCTGCCCGCGGTGATCTCGCTGCGCGGCGTGATTGCCCTGCTCGCCTTCTATGGCCTCAACTGGGCCGTCGTGTCGGTCGGGGTCTACTGCGTGGCGCGTTCGGTGAGCACCATCCCATTTTCCGAGCTGTTAGCCGTCGGCTCCGCGCAGGCGGTTGGGTACGTCGCGGCGCTGCTCACGCTGGTGGCCCCGGCCGGCCTCGGCATCCGCGACGCCGCCTTCGCCTGGTCGGTGAAGGTCGCGGTCCCGGACCAGAGCTTCGCGGTCGGCTCGCTGATCGCGATCGCCGTGCGGGGAGTGCTCACGGCCGTCGAGGTCCTCTACGTGGGCGCCGTCACGGCGCTGGGCAAACGAGAGGGCTGGTCGATCCCCACCGGGGTTCTTCACCCGTCGCCGGAGGAGGAGGCTGCGGAGGCGGCCGGTGAGGCCGAGGGGCGCCCCCCCGAGGTCCTCTAAGGACTCAGCCGCCGCTTTCTACGCCGCCGGTGGGGGTGCCGCCGCCGATCCCGACTTCGCCACCGTTTGAGGGTGGGGGGTTGGGCGAGGGCTCTGGAGTAGGCGAAGGATCTGGCGTCGGGGTCGGCTTCTGCCCGGCCCCCGGCTCGTACTCGTCGGGGTCATAGCCGCCGGTCGCGTCTTCCCCTTTTTCCTTTTTGTCCTCGTCTTTTTTGTCTTTCTCGTCTTCTTCGGGCTCCTCGTCGACCTCGGGCGCGGCCTGGGTGAATTTCCCGAAGTACGGCGCCCAGCTGATCGGGGTCTCCGGTGCCGTGAATTCCTCGCACGGGACTTCGCCGTTGGAGTAGAGCGAGTTCCAGATCTGCGCGGGGAAGGTGCCGCCGAACACCGTGGTTCCGTGGACGCTGGTCATTTCGATTTCGTTGGACTGCGGGTAGCCGACCCAGACCGCGGTGGCCAGGTTGGGCTGGTAGCCGGCGAACCAGGCGTCGGTGTAGTTGTCGGTGGTCCCGGTCTTACCCGCCTGCCCGCCGCACCCCGTGTACGCGGCGGTGCCGGTGCCGCCGGTGATGTTGTCCTGGAGAAGCTGGGTCACCTCGTATGCCACCGCTTCGGAGACCACTCGCTTCGGGTCGGCGTGTTCGGGATGGTCGATCCGATCGTCGGGGAAGACCACCCGCCGGATCGCGATCGGGTTGCGGTGGATGCCGCCTCCGGCGAGCGTCGCGTAGGCGGACGACATCTCCAGCGGGGAGACGCCGATCCGCAGCCCGCCGATGCCCTCGGCGGGGATCCCGTCGAGTTCGGTTTCGATTCCCAGCGACTTCGCGGTCTCGGCGACGTTCTCCGGTCCCACGTCGAGGTCGAGCTGGGCGAAGACGGTGTTGTCGGAGGCGACGGTCGCCTGCTGCAGGTTGATCGTCCCCTGATAGCCCTCGTCGGCGGTCGCGACCTCCCAGTGCCCCCATTCGGGCAGGTCGAGGTTGAGCGGTTTGGACGTGTAATAGGTCGAGTACGGGTCGATTCCCTGCTTGATCGCCGTCGCGAGGACAAAGGTCTTGAAGGTCGATCCCGGCTGGCGGTGGCCCTGCGCGGCGAGGTTGAACTGGCTCTGTTCGTAGCTCGAGCTCGAGACCATCGCCTTGATGTAGCCGGTGGCGGGGTCGATCGCGACCAGCGCCGCCGCGGGGTCTTCGGGATAGGGGAGGTTCGAGCGCATCGCTTCCAGCCCGACTTCCTGCAGGGTCGGGTCGATTGTCGTGTAGACCCGCAGCCCCCCTTTGCGCACGGTGTTGACGCCGTATTGCTCGATCAGCTTGTCCTCGACGTAGTCGAAGAAGTAGGGCTGGCGGCGCTCGAAGTAGGTGTCGGAGAGCTTCAGGTGGATCCCCTGTTGCTCAGCCTCCAGCGCCCGCTGGCGGGTGATGTAGCCGAGCTTCGCCATCCTCGCGAGGACCTCGTTGCGGCGCTCCAACGCCCCTTCGGGATTGAGGATCGGGTTGTAGTCCGACGGCGCCTGCGGCAGGCCGGCGAGCAGCGCGGCCTGTTCGAGCGTCAGCTTCCAGACCGGCTTTGAGAAATAGATCCGCGAGGCCGCCTGGACGCCGATCGCGGTGGTGCCGTTCACCGTCCCGTAGGAGGCGCTGTTGAGGTACTTGCCGAGGATGTCCTCCTTGGAGAACTTCTTCTCGTACTCCAGCGCCAGCTCGGCCTCCTGGATCTTGCGCTCGAGGTTTCGCTGCGGGTCGGTGATGCAGAGGTTGCGCATCAGCTGCATCGTGATCGTCGAGCCACCCTGGACGACCTCGCCGGCCTCGATGTTCTCGATCAGGGCGCGGAGGCCGCCCTCGTAGTCGATCCCGTCGTGGTCGAAGAAGCGCTCGTCCTCGATCGCCACGGTGGCGTACTTGAGGTCCTCGGAGACGCGGTTGATGGAGACCGGCGTCCGGGCCTCTTCGGAGGCGATGTAGCCGAGCTTGCTGCCGTTCCCCGCGACCAGGATCGAGTTGCCGCCTTTGTCGATCGGGCGACAGTCGGAGAGGGGCGGGGCCTTGGCCGCCACGTCGAGCACCCAGGAGGCGACGCCGATCACCCCAATGGCGACCAGCGCGAAGGCGCCGCCCAGCACGAACAGCAGCTTGCTGCGCGCGCCGCCGCGGTGCCGGTGACGTCGTCGATTGCGCTGCGTCATCAGAAAGAGGGTAAAGGGGTGCTTTTGGCGGAGACCTGTTCCAACCCAATCTGTTCTAGGGCTGGGGGCGGAGTCCTGGTGACTTCGTGCCTAGGCCTGCGTCTCGCCGGTCGACTGGTTGCGAATGATCCCGTCCACGAGCATCTGGTTGGGGATCACGACCGTGCTCGAGTCGCCGGGGTCCACGTAGGTGTAGGAGAGGGTGATGTCGGTGACCCTTCCCTCCACTTCTTCGAAGACGATCTGGTCGCCGATCTTGATCGGCTGGGAGACCGCGAGCTGAACCCCGGCGACCATATTGCCGATCGTGTGCTGCGCCGCGAAGCCGATGATCGCCGCCAGCACGGCGGTCGAGGCGAGGATCCCGGTCGCCAGCCGCTTCAACTCGGTGAACTGGCTGAGGACCAGCGCGACGACGATCAGAAAGACGACCAGGATCGCCAGTCGGCGCAGGAACCTAAGTCGGGTTCTCGTCGATCGAGAGACCTGGGAGACTGCCGGCGACATGGAGGCAAACCTACCTGTAAGCGAGCCGCCGAACCCGGCGACGACGACCGACACCCTCCCCTATTCCAACTGGGGGCCAAGGGGCGCCCTGATTGGCGTGTTGCAGGCGCTGCTGTTCGGATTGCTCCTGGCGATCCCAATCTCGATCCCGTTCCTGATCATCGGCGGTTCGGAAGGAGACGCCGCCACCGTCGTCGCGCAGATTGCGACAGTGCTGGGATTTCTAGCCGTGCCGATGCTGGTCGCCACCCGCGGGGGGGCGTCGAAGCGCGAGGCGCTGCGCCGGCTCGGAGTGCGCAGGTTCCGCGTGCGCTCGGCGCTGCTGTGGGTGTTCCTCGCGATCGTCGCCTATCTGGCGCTTGCCTTCCTCTACGCGACGGTGATCGGGGAACCTGAACAGGACGACATCGCCGACGAGTTCGGCCCTCTGCCGGTTCAGATCCTGTTGATCGTCTTCGCCGCGGGGATCAGCGAGGAGATCTGCTTTCGCGGGATGCTGTTCGGCGGTTTGCGGGAGCGATTCCACTGGGTCTGGGCCGCCCTGATCAGCGCCGTGATCTTCGGCGTCCTTCACGCTCTCACCGGCCTCAGCGCGGTCCCTCCATTGATCGTCATCGGGTTCATGCTGGCCATGGTTTACGAGAAGACCGGCTCGATCGTTCCCGCGATCCTTTTCCACATGCTCAACAACTCTGTCGCCCTGCTCGCCCAGTAGCATCCGCCGCGTGAAGAGCCGCTTCCTGCTCCCCCTCTTGCTTGCGGTGGCGCTTGTTGCGCCCACCGCCGCTGTAGCGGCTCCAGCGAAAGGGACCCAGGCGCCGCCCAAGGCGACCGTCAAGGTCCAGCTCGGGCACCTGCACGGCGGCAAGGCGCGGATCCTCAGCACGGTGCCGGTGAGCGGGACGGTTAGCCCGTTTGCCCCCAACCAGAAGGTCAAGGTCACCTTCTATCTCAACGGGCGCAAGGTCAAGCGCACCAGCGTCAAGGTTCGCAAGGGCAAGGGCGGCAGCGGCGTCTTCAAAGCGAGGATCCGAGTTGAGGAGGCAGGTAAGTACGCGGTCTCCGCCAGCCACGCTCCCACCGCCCTGCTCGGCGGCGACAGCACAGTGCGCAAGAGCTGGAAGGTGAGCTTCCCGGCACTCAGCCAGGGCAAGTGCGGCCCGGTCGTCCTCGCCTTCAAGAAGGCGATGCGGAAGATGGGCTACATCGCGAACAGCGGCAGCTGCTTCGGCGCCAAGACCGCCCGCGGCGTGCTCGCCTACCGCAAAGTCAACGACATGACCCGCAGCTACCGGGCGGGCAAGGGCCTGGTGAAGAAAGTCTTCGCCGGGCGTGGCGGCTACCGCGTCCGCCACCCCGGGGCCGGCCAGCACGTCGAGGTGCCGCTCTCAAAGCAGGTCCTCGTCTTCACCAAGGGCGACAAGCCCTATGCGATCTATCCGATCTCATCGGGCAAGTCCTCGACCCCGACCGTCACCGGCCACTTCGAGTTCATCCGCACGGAACCGGGCTACAACTCGCACGGCATGTACTACTCGTGGTACTTCTACGGCGGCTACGCCGTGCACGGCTACGAATCGGTGCCCGACTACCCGGCCAGCCACGGCTGCCTGCGCACCTTCATTGCCGACCAGCCCGAAATCTACGAGCGCATCAACTACGGCGAAGACATCTTCGTCTTCTAGGGGCTGCCGGGCTTGATAGGCGAGAAGGCCCTCAAGTCAATCCTCGCCTTTCTCGCTGGGTATCACGTCCTGCAGGGCCTCCTCGCCCTCCTCGACCCGGGCACCTTCTTCGACGAGATCGGCCGCTACGGGATCGAGAACTCCCACTACGTCGGCGACGTGGGCGCGTTTGTCCTTGCTTTCGGAGTCGCCCTCGGGATCGCCGTCGTGCGACCCTCCTGGAGGGCGCCGTTGCTCTGGCTCGGGGCGCTCTGGTACGGGTTCCACGCAATCAACCACGCCTTCGATACCGATGAGGCGAGGAGCGAGGGCCGCGGCTGGGCGGACACCCTCCTGATCGCCTTCGGGGGCTTGGCTTCGGCATGGCTGGCGCGGGTCTCGGAACGGCTGAACGGAGAAGGGCCCCCAGGAGGCGCGCAATGAAGGTGTTCATCGCGGGGGCGAGTGGGGCGATCGGTAGGCCACTGGTCCGGCAGCTGGTAGCGGCGGGACACGAGGTGACCGGAACGACGAGGCGTGAGGAGCGCGCCGAGGAGATCCGCGCCGCCGGCGGGACGGCGGTCGTCTGCGACGTCCTCGACCTCCCGGCACTCGAAGCGGCCGTAAAGGCGGCCGGGCCGGAGGTGGTCGTCAACCAGCTGACCAGCCTGCCCGAGGACTTCAATCCCAAAAAGATCGACTACGCGCCGACCAACCGGGTTCGCGAGGAGGGTGGGGGGAACCTGATGAAGGCCGCCCTCGCCGCCGGTGCCCGCCGCTACGTGACCCAGAGCATCGCCTTCATCTACGCGCCCGAAGGCGACTGGGTCAAGGACGAGGAGGCGCGGCCCTTCGAAGACGCCCCGCCTCCCTTCGACGAGGGGGAGCGGGCGATGCTCGCCCACGAGCGCGAGGTGCTTGGCACCGAGGGGATCGAGGGCGTGGTGCTGCGCTACGGGCAGTTCTACGGCCCCGGCACCTACTACACGCCGGTCAGCGGCTCGATCGCCAAACAGGTCGAAAAGAGAATGCTGCCGGTGATTGGTCCCGGTACCGGCATGGCCTCCTTTATCCACGTCGAGGACGCGGCGAGTGCCACGGTCGCCGCCCTTGACCATGGCGCTCCTGGGATCTACAACGTCACCGACGACGAGCCGGCGCCGGCAAGCGAGTGGCTGCCCGTCTACGTCGAGGCGCTCGGCGCCAAGCCTCCTCGCCATGTGCCGACCTGGCTCGCCCGTCTGGTCGGCGGCAAGATGGCGGTCCAGTTCGGCGTCCACCTGCGCGGCGCTTCCAACGCCAAGGCAAAGCGCGAGCTCGGCTGGTCGCCGCGCTACTCGAGCTGGCGCCAGGGCTTCGACGAGGCCCTCGGGTAGCGCTTTAGTGTCCGGGGCCGTGGCCGATCTCGACGCCGCCAAGCGCACGCTGCTCACCGAGTTGCAGGAGCACTCGTTGGTGATCGGCGAGGTGACGCTCTCCAGCGGGGCTAAGGCCGAGTACTACGTCGACGCCCGGCGGGCGCTGCTGCGCCCGCCCGCCTTCCGCGCCGCCGGTGAGCTGATCGCCGCCGCCGCGACCGATGTGGGCGCCGCCGCCGTCGGCGGCCCGGTGATGGCGGCGATCCCGCTCGCCTGCGCGGCGATAGCGGTGCCCGGCGGAGAGGGCCTGGTCGGGTTCTTCGTCCGCAAGGAGCGCAAGGAGCACGGCCTCCAGCGTTGGGTCGAGGGCCCGGTCGAGCCCGGAGCCCGCTGCCTCGTCGTCGAGGACACGGTCACCACCGGGGGCTCGACCGTTGGCGCGGTCGAACTGATTCGCGAGCAGGACCTCGAGATCGCCTCGGTGCTCGCCGTCGTCGATCGTTTAGCCGGCGGTGGGGAGGCAATCGAAGCGGCGGCCGAGGCCCCCTACCGCGCTCTCGTCACCATCGACGAGATCTACCCCGACCGTCCCGACCGCGGCTGATCGCCCCGGCCCAGACCTCGGCCTCAAGCGGGATCGGTGACGATCTCGATCCAGTCGAGCGGACGTCCACAGAGTCGCTTGGCTTCGTCGGGAGCGGCCGTGATCAATGCGCTCCCCGGCTTCTGCGGCTGGAGCACGATCGCGTCCAAGGTGGTGAGCGTGTTATCCCCGCTGCCGGGAGTGAGGTCCGAATCCGGGTAGGTGAGCTCGATTTGGTAGGTGTTGGCCGGGAGGAACACATCGTCGACGTGGATATACCCAGCGATCGACGAAAGCTCGTTCTCGACCCTTCCCATCGGGCGACCGCCGATGCTGACGTCGAAGCCACGGGCGAAGCTTCCCCCTAGCCACAGTTCGTAGACCTGTTCGCTGGATACCGAGATGTTGCTGACCACCTCTCCGGGAGTCCTGGCCGTCAACGTGTGGGATTCGGGGTTGTAGAACCACTCACCGGGCCAGCGGCTCTGGTCGCCCCGAGCGAAGATCGGTTCAGCCTGCTGGTAAGCGACCAGGTGTGCGTCAAGGGAAGCTGCCCGCTGGGCGAGGTCTCGGATTTCGCCGCAGGTGGGGGTCGCCACGGGGTTGATCGAGCATTCCGGCTGGAGCGCCCCGCCCTGGGCTTCGCCGCAATAGGGCAGCGTGGTCGATTCGCCGAATGGGATGTGCTCGACGATGTTCGTTGCGGCCGCTTCGGAGCGCTGCCAGAGGTTGTAGTAGTCGCCCTGCCAGGCCAGCCGGTAGTTCGACGGCGGGCGGCTTTCGGCGGGCGATCGCCGGGTGACAATCGACCGGTATTCCTGCACTGTGGAGAGGGGGAACGAGTCGATGTCGGCTCGGGCGTTGGTGATCAGCAGCGTCCCGTCGCTCAGTGCGAGGTTCACGGATCGATAGCCGGTCGGCCCGACTCCCGCACCCTCCCTCAAGAAGTGGTTTTCGGCGTAGTACTCGTATTCGTTGATCAGGGTCGACGGCTTGTCCGCCACGAGGTCACCGATGCGCTGCAGCTCAGCCAGCCGGTCCCTCGGCGCGAGCAGCGCCTCGTGGTATGCGAGGGCATTGCTCCACAGCACACCGGCGGCGAGGACCCCGAGCACGAAGACCCCGACCGCCCTGCGGCGCTTCGCCAGCATCGCGGCGCCGGTCAGGGCGGCAACCAGGAGCGCCGGTGTGGAGATCGCCAGGGTCTTGCCAATCACCCATGGCGTGGCGCCGGCGAGGGAGATCAAGCCGCAGGTGCCCAGCGCCACCGCCACATAGAGCAGCAGGCCGAACTCCCGTCGTTTGACGCTGCCCCAGAGCGCGCCGAGCGCCGCCAGCAGGGCCAGGCCGACCAGGAGCACCGTGGGCAGCCCCGGCGGGTCCACCCGGAAGTCGCCCACCGGCCAGATGCCGGCGAGCTGGAACCCGCTCAGCGGATCGTTCAAGTTGCCAAGCCTCGTGTGCTCGTCCTGGCCGCTTGAGAACAGGCCCGAGTCGTTGGCGAGAAAGTCGCTGAGGGTGACCCATACCGGGACGATGCAAATCGCGGCAAGTATCCCCAGGCAGACGACCGAGACGACGCTCGGCGGCAGTTTCTTTGTCCGCCATCCCGGCAAGAGCCAGGAGCCCGCGAGCAGCGCGAAGAGCAGTCCCACCCAGCCCGCCGCTCCCACCCCGAGCGCTTGGAGCAGCGCCCCGGCGGCCAAGGCGAGCGGCAGTAACTCGCGCGGCCTCGCCGGCCGGCGTCTGAAGAGGTCGGCCCCCAGCGCCACCGCCAGCGCCAGCAGGAACGTTGCGGTCAGCTCCTTGATCCCGCCCCACAGGCTGTACGCGTAGAGCAGCGCCGACTGCGCGGCGAGGAAGACGGACCAGCGCCCGAACCCGGTCCGAGGGCACCAGCGGTCGAATCAGCCCGTACAGACAGAGCGCTAGAGCCGCCGCGCAACACGCCAGGTAAGGCTGGAACACCCAGGCGATGTCGATGCCGGTGAGAGCCTGCGCTACCCCCGGCAAGATGAAGGACCCCCGTGGGTAGTGCGGGCCGAGGCCATCGGTGTACTCGAGCGTGTACGCCGATGGCAGGTAGCCACTGTTTTCGTGCGGCCCGGTCGCCAGGTGGTCGACGATGTTGAACCAGACGCCGGTGTCGTCGAGCCTGACGTAGCCGGTGAAGGTGGCCTCTCCGGAAAGCACCACCGGGGCGCCGTAGACAAACAGGACGCCGGCGGCCGCGATCAGGCCCCAGCCGCCGAGCCTCTCCCGCCCTGCCCAGGCGAGCGGCAGGCCGGCGGCGGCCCCGATCGCGACGACTGCCACGGTGGCCGGAGCCGTGAGGTCGAACGCGTTCATGGTGCCGCCGACGACGAGCGCAGCCGCCAGGCCCAGCGGTAGGAGCAGGGCGTCGTGGACACGCGCGCCGGAGAGGCGCTCGATGATGAAGCCCCAGCCGGCGCCGATCGCGGCCAGCACGAGCGGGAAGAACACCCAGGAGAGGATCAGCGACATGGCTTACCCGGACCGGCCCAGAGAGGACCGTCACTGCTAGTCCCGTGAGGGGTCCAAACTTGGCTCGGCTGTAGCATTTATGCGGGGTTGGGCGTCAACGGTCGCGGTCGCGCACCTTACACAATGGGTTGCGATGCGACCACCGATACGCGGCGTCCGCCCCGGGGCGCCAGCTGGGAAAACCATGAACCGCAATCTCATCATCGTTCCCGCCTACAACGAGGCCGAGGCGGTCGGCACGACGATCGCGGCGATTCGCCGCTGGGCACCGGAGTTCGACCTGCTCGTCGTCGACGACGGCTCAACCGACGCCACCGCTGAACAGGCGCGTATGGCGGGCGCCACGGTGCTGTGCCTGCCGTTCAACCTGGGTATCGGCGGCGCCATGCAGAGCGGCTACATCTACGCCAAGGAGCACGACTACGATGTCGCTGTGCAGGTCGATGGCGATGGACAGCACGACCCTCGCTACATCGACGACCTGCTCAGCCGCCTAAACGAGGATCCCAAGCTGAACATGGTCACCGGGTCGCGCTTTCTGGATCCCGAGGGCGAGGGCTACCGCTCCTCGGCCATCCGGCGCGTCGGCATTCGCCTCTTCGCCAGGCTGATGTCCCTGATCACCCGCCAGCGCGTTACCGATCCGACTTCGGGCTTTCGGATGACCGATCGGCGTGGCATCGAGCTGTTCGCACGCGATTACCCGCACGACTACCCGGAGGTCGAGGCGATCTTGCTGATGCATGCCCATCGCCTCCGAAGCTGCGAGGTGGCGGTGGTGATGGGGCCGAGGATCACGGGCGAGTCGGCGATCTCCTCGACCCAGTCGGTCTATTACATGGTCAAGGTGCTGCTGGCGGTCTTCGTGGCGCTGTTTCGGGAGCGCCCGAATGTGGTGGAAGAAGATCCTCCGCCGGTCGGTGCGGAGCGGACGACATGATCTTTGCCGCAGAGCGCCTCTCCTCGGCGTTGGGCCAGCGGGCCGAGGTGATCATCGTGGCCGTGGTCATCTGCGGGGTGATCTTCGAGCTGGTCAGGCGCAGGCATCTGATGGAGCGTTACGCGATCCTCTGGCTGGTGGCGGGGTTCACGCTGCTGATCCTGGCTCTCTGGCAGGGCTTGCTGACGACGCTGTCGCGCGCAGCCGGCATCTACTACCCCCCGGCGGCGCTGTTCGCGGTCGGGTTCCTCTTCGTCCTGGTGCTGCTGGTGCACTTCTCGATAATCGTGTCGCGGTTGTCCAACCAGAACAAAGTGCTGGCCCAGCGGCTGGCGCTGCTCCAGCAACGCCTTGAGCAGGAAACCGCTGAGAGAACGGGCCCGGCAGCCTCATCCGCCACGGCGCCCGTCGCCGACCGACCCCGAGACGAGCCGTCCCCCACTCGTTGAAATGACGACGATGGCCCTCGTGCGCCGCGCGCTCCACTGAACCGTGCTCTGCTTGGTTTTTCTCGCTTGGACCCCGATGGGCCTGGAGCCGGTCGAACGCTTTATCGCCTCCTACCACGAGCATCCGGCCGGCGCCGAGCATCGACTAGTTCTCGCGCTTGCCGGGCCCGATGGTGACCGAACGCCTTGGCGCCGTGCCTTTGCCGCGATCGAGCACGACGAGCTGGAGCTTGGCGAGGGGATGGACCTCGACCACTACCGAGCGGTGGCGGAGCGGGTCGTCGCCGAGCACTACTGCTTCGTCAACACCCACAGTGTCGTGCTCGCTGACGGCTGGCTCGGCCAGCTTGAGCAGGCGCTGCTGGCTTCCGGAGTGGGCATGGTCGGGACAACCGGCTCCTACGAGAGCCCAAACGCGGTTCGGCCGGGTCCGCTGCGCAGGCTCCGCCCCGGTCACGACCCGTTCCCCAACCCACACCTCCGCACCAACGGGTTCGCGCTCGAGCGGCAGCTCCTTCTCGACCTCGACTGGCCAACCGGCCTGACGAAGCTCGAGTCGGTTGCGCTCGAGGGCGGCACTCGGAGCCTCACCCGCCAGGTCCGCGAGCGTGGTCTGGAGACACTCGTCGTCGGCCGCGACGGCGCCTATCCAACGGACCGCTGGCGCCAGAGCGCGACGTTCCGCAGCGGGGGACAGTCGAACCTCCTGCTTGCCGACAACCGCACCCGTCACTACCAGAACGCAGGCCCGCTGACGCGTGCCGGTCTCGCCTGGCTCGCCTGGCACCGCTGGAGCTGAGTGCCGCCAGGCTGCTGCTAAGGGCGGGGGCGCAGCGCGGTCTAGGCTCCTTTTCGCCACGCGGCCAGCCCGCCGGGGCCGACCACCTCGCGCAGCTCCTTCGGCACCATTCCGATCATCCAGCCGACCGCCAGGAACAGCGCTCCGGCCAGCGCCGCGGCGCCGAAGTCGGGGAGGCCTGGAATCAGGAGCGCCGCGGGGCCCGCCCCCCCCCCCCC
>JBBDYO010000032.1:0-9827 GCA_040901495.1 Solirubrobacterales bacterium | reverse complement strand
GGCGCCGACAGCCGCCGCCGCCGCGACCCGAGCCAGGAACCCGAGCCGTACCCTCACCCTGCCGGCAAAGCGGTGCAGGCGCCAGTAGATCAGCGCGGCCAGCAGGGCGTCGCCGAGCACGCTCGCGGCGGCCCCGCCCTTGGCGCCGAAGGGGGGGACCAGCGCCGCGGCGAAGACGGCCACGCCCAACAGGCCAAGGGCGTTGGCGAGGATCAGCTCCCGCTGACGGCCCATCGCGATCAGAGCCACGGTCCAGATTTGGTACAGCGCGATGAACAGCAGGGCACCCACCTGGATGCGCAAGACGGCACCCGACGGGCCGAAGGCCGTCCCGCCGATCGCTTCCATCACCGGTTCGGCACTCCGAACGGCGACGAGTACCGCCAGGACGCCGGCGATCACCGCTCCCTCGCCGAGGCCCTCGATCGCGTAGCGCAGCCGGGCGAGATCGTCGCGCGCGGCGGCGGTCAACAGCGGCAGGGCAACGCCGGCCACCAAGATCGGGATGAAGATCAGCGCTTCCATCGCCCGCAGCGATCCGCCGAAGTAGCCCGTCTGCTCGGGCGAGGAGATCAGCGACATCAGCACGATCACCAGGCGGAAGTAGATCTGGCCGAGCACCAGCGCGGCGGCCACCGGCAACGCCTTGCCGAGCAGGGCACGCTGTTGGGCCCGGTCGAAGTGCGGTCGCACCAGCCCGTTCCGGCCCACGAGCAGCGGCGTCACCGCCATGACCGCCACCCCGACGACTATCTGGACCGCGAAGAACGGCGTCAGCTGGGCGCCGAGCGCCACAAGCAGCGCCACGCCCGCGAGGGTGACGAGTTGGCGAAGGAAGTCGATAAAGGCGAGGCCGCCGTTGCGCAGCTCCACGGTCAATGGCACCAGGAGCGCGTTCGCGATGGCGACGAGGAACACGCCCAAGCCGGCCAGCGCCGTGCCGGCGACCATCTGCGACGGATAGTTCGCGGCGACAGCGAAGCCGATCAGCACGAGCAGCGCGACCGGCGCGACCAACAAGCGCTGGGCGAGGATGTCGCCAAGAAGATCTCGGCGCTCCTCGGGCTTGCGCAGGGCCAGTTCGCTGCTGGCGGTGATGTTCAGCCCGGTGTCGACGACGCTGACCGCGATGCCGACAAGCGACAGAACCGTGACGTAGCGGCCGGATTCCTCCACCCCGAGGTGGCGCAGGAGCAGCGTTGCGGTCGCCAGCCCCAATGCGGTGCCGGCGAGGTTGGCGGCGATCCGCACCCCGCTGCCGCGGATTACCTTCCCGCCGGCCTCAGCGGAGACCAGGACGTCTTTTTCTGCATCGGGCATGGTCCGGTGAGCGCCACGGCATGCCGGCGCTGGGTGTTAGCCCAGCGGCTTCAGCGATCCGGAGGTGGCGAGTTGGGCGGCTTCGCCCGATTGCGGAGAGAAGATCTCGATCTGCACTTCCGGATAGTCGTCGAAGACGACATAGGCGCCGGTGTCGGAGCCGAGGACCACATAGCCATCGTGTTCCGTTAGCTTCTGGCCGCCTTCAGATTCGGTCACCGCGTTTTGCAGGCGCTGCGCGGCTTCGGGGGTCGGGTAGGTCGCGACGGTCAGGAAGTCCTGCCGCGAATCGCCTGCCTCCGCGCCGCCGGTGAGGTAGCGGATGTAGGTGCCCTCTTCCGCTGTGCGCAGCTCGTAGCTCGTGGTTCCCACCCGCGGCCCTATCCAGAAGGCTGGGCCGCTGAGGCTGTCCGCTCGTTCGAGCAGTTCTGATTCCGAAAGCGCCACGGTTTCTTCGGAGGCCGCGCTTTCTGCGGGTCGGCCATCGGAATCGGAGCCGTCGTCCAGCAGCGCGATGCCGCCGACCACGATTGCCACCACTCCAATCAGGACAGCGAAGCCGAGCCGTACCGCTTTCGCGTTGGGTTTGCTCCCGTCGGCCTTCCCGGGGCTGGGTTTTCCCCGACTCTGGGGCGCCGATTTCCCGTCGGCTTTTTTACGACTCTGGGGCGCTGCTTTCTGATCGAGTTTCTCGCGCATGAATGGCCTTTCTTGAGCCTTCAAGCCCCCCGATGAGCTGAGTCTAACTTACCGTGCGGGGCTGGCCAAAGGGTCGAAATGGGTCGAGATGACGTCTTGTTGGCATGGACGCACCTGGATCGCCAAAGCAGTGCGAGGGCACGGGTATCTCGATCCCGGAGTGCTCCTGCAGGGAGTGCCTGCTCCGCCAGCTTCAGGCTCATGCATATTGGTTGGTGGATTCGTCGTGTCCCGAGGGGGACGCCGAGCGCGCGATGCCCCGAGCTGGATTCGAACCAGCGGCCTATCCCTTAGGAGGGGATCGCTCTATCCAGCTGAGCTATCGGGGCCTGCGGCGCATCGTAGATGCTGGCTGACTCGATCAGAGCGGTTTTGGAGGGGCCTGCATAGCATTGCGGCATGGAGCCAGACGCCGTCGAGATCCGGGTGGTCGGTTGCCTGCTGGAGAAGCAGCGCACGACCCCGGATGCCTACCCGCTCTCGCTGAACGCCCTGCGCCTGGCCTGCAACCAGTCGACCAATCGCGACCCTGTTGTCGACTATGAGGAGTCGGACGTGGTCGAGGCCCTGCGCCGCACTGCCCTGCGCGGCTGGACCCGCCTCGCCAGCAACGCCGGCAGCCGCTCCCGCAAGTACCGCCACCTTCTGGACGGCGCCCTCGACCTCGGCGACGCTGAGCTCTCCCTGCTCGCGGTGCTGATGCTTCGTGGCGCCCAGACTCCGGGCGAGCTGAAGCAGCGCAGCGAGCGGTTGCACGGATTCGACGACCTCGGCGCCGTCCACGATGCACTCGACCGTCTCGTCGATCGCGGCCACGTCGCTCGCCACGAGCGCCGGCCGGGCCAGAAGGAGGACCGCTACGAGCAGCTGCTGGGCGGCGAGGGAGAGGCCCCGGCAAGCACCACATCCCCGGATGATGGAGAGACCATCTCGCCTGGCGACGCCTTCTCCAGGCTCGACCGACTCGAGGCTGAGATCACCGACCTGCGGGCCCAGGTGACGGAGCTGCGCGAGGCGCTTGGCGAGTAGCGTTACGCGCCCGATGACCGTCGCCACAGCCGGCACATACGAGATCTCACAGGAGTCGCTCGACCTGCGCGACATGGTCCGCCGTCTCGCCCAGGAGCAGATCACCCCTCGGGCCGGCGACATCGACCGCAACGGGGAGTACCCGTGGGACGTGCGCAAGATGCTCGCCGAGCACGACATCCTCGGCCTGCCCTTCGCCGAGCAGTTCGGCGGCACCGGTACCGGGACGCTGGTTCTGCAGATGGCGGTTGAGGAGATCGCCAAGGCATGCGCGTCCTCGGCCCTGATCCTGATGATCCAGGAGCTCGGCACGCTGCCGATCCAGCTCTTCGGCTCCGACGAGCTGAAAGAGCGCTTTCTGCCGAACTGCGCCAGCGGCGAGTGGTCGCCGGCCTTCGCTCTCTCTGAGCCCGAGGCCGGCAGCGACCCCGCATCGATGCGGACGACCGCGGTCCGCGACGGCGACGAGTGGGTGATCAACGGCCAGAAGAGCTGGATCACCAACGCCTCGATCGCCGACTTCTACGTCGTCTTCGCGATGACCGACCGCGAGAGCAAGCGGATCAGCGCCTTCGTGGTCGAGAAGGAGCGCGACGGCTTCGACCCCGGCAAGCTCGAGCACAAGCTAGGGATCAAGGGCTCGCCGACCGGCTCACCCACCTTCACCGACGTCCGCGTCCCGCACGAGAACCTGATCGGCGAGGAGGGCAAGGGCCTGCGGGTTGCGCTGGCGACCCTCGAGCGCACCCGCCTCGGCGCCGCCGCCCAGGCGGTCGGCATCGCCCAGGGCGCGACCGACTTCGCCAACCAGTACGCGAAAGAGCGGATCGCCTTCGGCAAGCCGATCAACGAGCTCCAGGGGATCCAGTTCAAGCTCGCCGACATGGAGACCGGCACCGCCGCCGCCCGTGAGCTCCTCTACAAAGCCTGCTCGATGGCCGACCGCTCCGAGCGTCCGCCCGACCTCGGCAAGTGGACCTCGATGGCCAAGCTCTTCGCCTCCGACAACGCGATGCGCGTCACCGTCGAGGCGATCCAGGTGCTCGGCGGCTACGGCTACGTCAACGAGTACCCGGTCGAGCGCATGCTGCGCGACGCCAAGATCACCCAGATTTACGAGGGCACCAACGAGATCCAGCGCGTGGTCATCGCCCGCGGCATGGCTTCGAGCTGACCTCGAGCCTCTTGCCCGAGCCGTGCGCCCTTTTCTAGTTGCCCTGAACCAGGGCTTCGACGGCTGAGCGGAGGCTCGCTGGATCGACTGCCGGAAAGCGGAAGAGCTCGGATTCGACGCCTTCGAACAGTTCGAGCAATCTCTCCGGCCGGACCTGCTCCGACCTCACCATGCTTCCCACGTCCTCGAGGTCGAGTTCGAAGCCGCGTTGCAGCTTCGACAGGGCCTGGGAATAGGGGTCGAAGTCGAAGACCTCAAGATTTCCCTCGCGGAACCTGAAGCGAGAGCGGTCCTGCCATCCCTCCAGCGGGGGCAGGAAGTCCAGTGGAGAGGCAAGCTCGACGTTGAGCTCCAGCTCCTCCTTGAGCTCGCTGATCCGGCTGAGCGCGGCGTCCGAATCGGGCTCGAAGCGCACGTCGATGTCGACGGTCGAATCCCGCCACCCTTCGAGCACGGCGGTGGCTCCTCCGGTCAGGTACATGCGCGTGCCCGGCGCCACCGCACGGCCCAGCTCACGGGCAAGACGCCTTATCCGCTCCGCATCAGCGGCGCTGCGCAAGCTCCGCCGCCCCCGCGAAGCTCGCGACCCGCGCGAGGATCGCGTTGTAACGGGAGTGAGCCCCGTCGCCGAGCTCGCTGCTGAGCTGCCGGTAGAGCTGGTGGGCCGCCGGAGTGTCTCCGGCGCTGCCGGGAGCGTTCAGGCCCACTCCCCGCAGCCTCGACGCGGCGCATTGGACGGCGCTGGCATTGACGCTCTTCCGACCCGCCTCGAGGTCAGCGATCCCAGGAAGCACTATCTCGGCTCCGGGAAGACTCTTCAGCACCTCGTTTTCCATCGTCTGCGAATCGTGGCACATCCCCATCTGGAGAGCCTCAACTCAGGCGTAGAGGCTCTCGGAGGCCAGCTCCATGGAGCGGCGGTTCCAGAGCTTCACGTCCACGAAGACGTCGTCGCCGTAGCCCTTGAGGGCGTCGAGGGAGATCAGCGTGAATCGTTCGTTGGAGATCAGCTCCTGGTCGACCGTCTCCATGTCGAGCTCCGCCGTGGCGGCGATGGCTCCGGGGACCAGCGGCCGCCCCCAGATCAGGGTGACGTCGCCGAGTCGGCCGTTCTCCCCACGCCAGCGGCCGATCACGTCGTCGTTCAGGTCGACCCGCCAGTCCGGGTTGTCCTCGGCGAGGACGTCGGTGAAGTCGGCCTTGGCGCGGAAGTCGGTTGGCTCACCCTCCGGTGGCTGCACGTAGGAGACGTGGCCGAAGAGCTCCAACGTTCCCTCAGGCCCCTCCGTCCGCGCGGTGCACGGCACCCAGACTCGCCCGCCCCACGCGCGCTCTTGGAACCAGTCCATCTGAGTCGGGACCTCAACCCCGTCGGGCAGGTCGTCGATCTCTCCACAAGCTCCCCGGAACGACTCCGCCAGCCGCTCGGCAAAGCGACCGTGCGGTATCCCCTCCTGAGTGGAGTCAGCTACGAACCTAGGAATCGGGCGTGGATTGGGCGGCATCGGCAGGCAGCCTAGTTGCCGAGGCAGTCCCGCAGGTCGGCGGCGGCGCGCTCCGGGGGGTAAATGTTGATGTCGACGCCGGTGCCGAGCTCGAAGCCGGCCTTGGTGGTGAGGCGGGGAGCGATGTCGACGTGCCAATGGAAGTGCTCGGTGCCCTGCGGTGCGGTGCGGACCCAGAGGTTGAGCTCGGGCGGGCCATCGAAGTGCTTCGCCAGGAGACGCATGGCGGTGTGCAGCATCGCGGTCCCACTCTCGTCCTCCTCGAAGCGGGCGGTCGCGCGGCGGGGGACCACGCGCAGCTCGTAGGGAGAGCGGGAGGCCCAGGGGCAGATCAGCGCCGCCTCGTCGTCGATCGCGACGAGGCGCTCGCCGCGGCGGACCTCCTCGACCAGGACGTCGCCGAGCAGGCTGCCGCCCGCGGTCCGTTCGCTGTAGGCGCCGGCCCGCTCCCGCTCCCGCGCCACCGTGGCCGGCACGAAGGGCAGCGCGTAGAGCTGCGCGTGGGAGTGGGGGAGTGAAGCCCCGGCCCCGGGTCCCTCGTTGACCACCAGCTGTGAGTAGGCGGC
Source organism: Solirubrobacterales bacterium (assembly GCA_040901495.1). Classification (GTDB taxonomy): domain Bacteria; phylum Actinomycetota; class Thermoleophilia; order Solirubrobacterales; family 70-9; genus VRUE01. The sequence goes on along the minus strand of JBBDYO010000032.1, from coordinate 3,534 downwards.
ATCCGAGTGCGCTCGCAGCCGCTCGCGCCAGGTGGCAATCGCCCCGGCGAAGCGCTCGTCGCTCAGCTCAGCCATTGCGGTGACGTGCTCGGGAGCGTTGACGATCACCTCGTGCCCTCCGCTTGCGGGCCGCGAAGCGAACAGGTCAGGCTCGCCGGCTCGCTGCGACTCGAGCAGTGGATCGCCGGTGCTGGCGAAGGCGCCCGCCTCTCCGCTCGTCCCTTCCGAGCGCGCATCGTGTTTGGGGGTCATTTCCCCCGAATCGAGGTCCGCGTCGTCGGTGAGCGCCGGGTAGAGGTTGGGCACGACGCGGCTCGTCCAACCCGGCGTGTCTGGCTCGCCGCCTCCGGGTCGTACCGCGTAGGCCTCGGGCGGAGTCTTCCCCTCCTGTCCCTCGCAAAAGGGGCAGCCCTCGGCCCCCTTCTCCTCGCTTGCCGCTCGCTTGAAGCCCTCCGGCCGGTCAGCCCGGCCGGGGGCCAGGATGGCCCGCAGCCCGGTCAGCTGGTCGATGCGGATCTCAGGAGCGCTCAGGGCTCGTCTCAGGTGCGGGAGGGCGGCAGGTCTTTGGGCTCCGCGCCGGGTGCCTCGGGCGCGTCCGGCTCGGCGGGTGCCGGTGCGGGCGTGGGCCGCTTACGCGGCGGCCTTGGACCGGTGTCCCCCTGCGTAGCGCCGAGGAACGGCTCGAGCACGTCCATCGGCAGCGGGAAGACGATCGTCGTGTTCTGGTTGCTGCCGATCTCAAGCAGCGTCTGCAGGTAGCGCAGCTGCAGCGAGGCCGGGTTGGTGCTGATGATGTCGGCCGCGTCGGTGAGCTTCTGCGCCGCCTGGTACTCGCCCTCGGAGTTGATGATCTTCGCCCGCCGCTCGCGCTCGGCCTCTGCCTGGCGCGCCATTGCCCGCTGCATCTGCTCGGGGATCTCGACGTCCTTGATCTCGACCGCCGTGACCTTGACCCCCCAGGGCTCGGTCGACTCGTCGATGATCTTCTGCAGCTCTTCGTTGAGTCGCTCGCGCTCGGCCAGCAGTTGATCCAGCTCGGCCTTGCCGAGCACCGAGCGCAGTGCCGTCTGTGCGATCTGCGAGGTGGCGAGAAGATAGTTCTCGACCTCGACGATCGATCGGTTGGCGTCGACGACGCGGAAGTAAGCGACCGCATTGACGCTGGAGGGGACGTTGTCGCGGGTGATCACCTCCTGCGGCGGGATGTTGAGGGTGACCGTCCGCAGGTCGACCTTGACCATCCGGTCGATGAACGGGATCAGCAGGATCAACCCGGGCCCCTTGGTGGCGATCAGCCGCCCAAGGCGGAAGACCACCCCCCGCTCGTACTCACGTAGGACGCGAACCGCCGCCCCTAGGGCAATCAGCAAGAAGATCGCCAACACAGCAACTACGCCGATCACTGCTCCCATCAGCCTGCTCCTTCCTCGGCCGGGTCGGATGGCGAATCCGCTCGAACCATCAGGGTGAGTCCGTCTATCGCCTCGACCGTGACTCTATCCCCCGGCCGCAGTGGCCCACCCTCGCCGACCAATCGGGCGCGCCACAGGGCTCCCTCGATCCAGACCTGACCGTCGGGGTCGAGCGGGGCTCTCACCTCGGCCTTGGCGCCGATCAGCTCCTCGGACCCAGTGCGGACCGGCTCGTCGCGATGGGCGGCGAGCACCTTGCGGGTGATGAAGTAGAAGCTGACGAGCGAGAGGATGCCGAGGGTGATCAGAGCGGGGCCGATGTACTCGCTGGCGCTTGCGTCCGAATCCGCGGTCAGTGCGAGCACCCCTCCGGCGACCAGTCCGAGCGCTCCCAGCACCGCCAGCACACCGCCGGTCGGCAGCATCAGCTCGGTGATGAGCAGGGCCACACCGATCAGGGCGACGACGACGAAGAAGTCCATGTCGCGATTATCCGCCTTTGCCGCTCGAGTCGGCAAGCACGTATTCCTCGATGGCCCCTTGCAGCTCCGAGGGGCTCTCGTAGGGGATGTAGGTGGAATAGACCAGCTCGCCCCGCTCGTCGTAGAAGGCAGTGGCGGGGAGGCCACGGGTGACGCCGATGCTGCCGACGATCTCCTCGTCGGGGTCGGTGTAGCTCGGGTAGGGGACGGGAACCTCTTCGAGGAAGGTGGCCGCGGCATCGTCTGAGTCCTGGCTGTCGACCCCGAGGAAGGCGACCCGCTTGCCGTACTTTGCCGCGGCCTGCTGGAAGGCGGGAAACTCGAAGCGGCATGGGCCGCACCACGAGGCCCAGACGTTGACCACGATCGGGAAGCCCCGCAACGCGGCGACCCGCTTCTCATAGGCGTCCCTGCCGCCGGGCAGCAGCCGGTTTCCCTGTGCGTGCAGGCTGGCCAGAGGTGCGGGCGAGCCCGCCAGGGCCTTCGCGTAGTTGGGGTGCTCGCCGCCGTAGTCGCCGCCTCCTGGGTCCCCGCATCCCGCCACGGCCACGGCCGACAATGCGGCAGCGAAGAGCGGAATCCTCAGGCTAGAGCGCAAATCGAGCACGTCGATGAGTACAATACGTACGTTCGGTTCGTCCGTATGCGGACCGTTTGAGATCGCCGGGGAGAGAAAGCGACTCCCGGCATCCTCGTCCGAGTTGCTCGGCACGCACGCACGTTTGGCGGCGCTGCCGGGGTAAGACGCACAAGCCTTCCATGGCCAAGACCAGCGAAGTTGCCACTCCGGCAACAGTTCCTTCAAGCGCCGACATCGAGCGGGCGGCTGAGTTCGTCCGCGAGCCCTTCCTGCTCGAAGGCGAGGGCCCGGAGGCCCTTGCTCCGGGGACCGCGCGCCGGCGGGCCCTCGATACCGCCCTGAAGGAGCTGGACGACGGGGCCGAGAGCCCCTCGATCAAGTGGCGCCAAGCCTTCTCGCTCCTGCTCGGGCTGGAGCGATTGCTCGCCGAGGACCCACCAAAGCTCCGCGACGGGGCCGAGCTCAACCCCCACCAGGTGGACGCCCTGTCGGGGACGCTGACCGAGCTGATGTCCGAGCAGCAGACGGCGGCGGAAAACGGGGTCGAGCCGCTGCCCGCCGCGGACGGCGACGGCCGCGTGCCGGCGGACGAGGACGAGGTGCTCGAGCCGGACGAGGAGCCGCAGGACTGGGAGGAAGAGGCGCCCGTCGATGAGGACGAGAAAGCGGTCGTCGAGGTGGCGCCCGACGATCCGGGTGCCGCCCGCCGCTTCTGGTTCGAGCACGCGACCGGCGCCGGGAAGACGGTCGCCGCAGTGGGCTTTATCGACGCCACCCGCACCGGCGGTGTCTTGATCCTGACCCACCGCCGCAACCTGGTCGATCAGTTCATCGGCGAGATCTCCGACCGCGGTTATAAGGAGCGGCTGCGCCCGCCGTTGATGGGCGACCGCGACGACCCCGACGGCCCGGTCACCGTCGAGACCTACCAGTGGTTCGTCCGCAACCACAAAAAAGTCTCCGACGCCTACTCGATCGTCATCTGCGACGAGGCGCACACCGCGTTGGGCGAGAAAACCAGCGCCTGCATCCGCGCCTGGACCGGCCCCGTCTTCATCGG
>JBBDYO010000031.1:1905-32353 GCA_040901495.1 Solirubrobacterales bacterium | reverse complement strand
GGGGCGCTGAAGATCACCCCGGGCCACGACCCCAACGACTTCGAGATCGGCCGCAAGCACGGGCTCGAGGAGATCGGCGTGATCGGCCCCGACGGCCGCATGACCGAGGAGGCCGGGAAGTTCGCCGGCCTGACCGCGGCCGAGGCGCAAGAGGCGGTCGTAGCCGCGCTGCGCGAGGAGGGTGTGCTGCGCGCCGAAGAGCCCTACACCCACTCGGTTCCCTTCTCGCATCGGTCCGGCGAGCGGATCGAGCCGCTGATCTCGCTCCAGTGGTTCTGCCGGATGGACGAGCTGGCGAAGCCGGCGATCGAGGCGGTCGAACGCGACGAGGTACGGATCGCCCCCGCGCAGTGGAAGCGCGTCTACCTCGACTGGATGAGGGAGATCCGGCCCTGGTGCATCTCGCGCCAGCTCTGGTGGGGGCACCGGATCCCGGTCTGGTACTGCGATGCCTGCGAGGAGGTCCACGTGGCCGAGGGGGAGCCGCCGGAGCGCTGCGGCGCCTGCGGCGGGAAGCTGCGCCAGGAGGAGGACGTGCTCGACACCTGGTTCAGCTCGGCGATCTGGCCCTTCGCGACGCTCGGCTGGCCCGACGACACACCGGAGCTGCGCGCCTTCTACCCAACCAGCTTCTTAACCACCGCGCGCGAGATCCTCTTCCTCTGGGTGGCGCGGATGATCATGACCGGCCTCGAGTTCCCCGGCGACGTCCCCTTCCGCGACGTCTACGTCCATTCGGTGATCCAGGCCCGGGACGGGCGGCGGATGTCGAAGAGCCTCGGCACTGGCATCGACCCGCTGGAGGAGATCGACGTGCACGGCGCCGACGCGCTGCGCTTCGGTTTGCTGGCGATGTCCTCGACTCAGGACGTGCGCTACTCCGACGCCAAGGTCCAGCAGGGCCGCGACCTTGCAAACAAGCTCTGGAACGCAAGCCGGCTGATTTTGCTGAATGTCAATTCTGAGCAAAATCAGCCGGAAACCAATGCCCGGCAGGGCCAAGTCCCTGCCGGGGTGGCGGGCGGGACGCAGGACCAAGTTCCTGCGCGGGCTTCTGCCGGAATGCCGAGGCCTGAGCCGGAGCGGCTCGAGGATCGTTGGATCCTTTCGCGGCTGGAGGCGACGATTGCCTCGGTCACCGCGAGACTTGAGGAGTACGACTTCGCTCACGCGGCAGCGGAGGCCTACTCGTTCTTCTGGGCCGAGCTTTGCGACTGGTACCTGGAGATCGTCAAGCCGCGCCTCTACGAGGGCGAGGCCGAGGTCTCGGCGACGCTGCTCTGGGCGCTGGAGCGAGTGCTGGCCCTGCTGCACCCGATCATGCCGTTCGTCACCGAGGAGATCTGGGCCTACCACCCCGCCCGAGAGGGACATCTGACGGTCCACGCTTTTCCCAAGGCCGATGAGTCGCTGATCGATCCGGATGCCGAGCGGGAGATGGAGGTCGGGATTGAGTTGACGCGACGCCTGCGCACCTGGCGCGACCTGGTCGAGGTGCCGGCCGCGACGGTCCTCCAGGCCCGCGCCGAGGGAGTGGAACCGCAGGAATTCGTCGGGCGCCTTGCCCGCTTCGAGTTCGCGGACAACGGTGGGGAGCCGATCGCCGTGGTCGGGCCGGTCAGGGTGCTGGCATCGGCTGAGATCGACGGAGAGGCGGTTCGCTCCCGGCTCGAGGCGCGACGCCAGGAGCTCCGTTCCGAGGTGGCCCGCGCCGAGGGCAAGCTCTCCAACGAGAAGTTCGTGGCGAGGGCGCCCGCCGAGGTGGTCGACGAAGAGCGTGAGAAGCTCGAGCGCTACCGCGCCGAGCTGGAGGAGCTGTCGGAATAGACCCGAGGGACCCCGAGGCATACCTCGACTCGCTCGAGCCGATCGGCTGGAGGCTGGGGCTGGAGCGGATGCACAAGCTGAGCACTCTGCTCGGGATGCCCCAGCATCGCTTCGCCTCGATCCACGTCGTCGGCACGAACGGCAAGTCCTCGGTTACCCGGATGACCGCCGCCTTGCTTGAGGCGCATGGGGTTAGCACCGGCGCCTGTGTCTCCCCGCACGCCTCGCACTGGTCGGAGCGAGTTTTGGTGCGCGGCTCTCAGATCGGCTCCGCTGAGTTCGTCGTGGCAGTGGCGCGCGCCGCCGAGGCGGCCGAGGTCGTCAACCGGAGCCTCGAGGACGGCGAGGCGGTAACGCAGTTCGAGGTCGCCACCGCCGCGGCGTTCGTGGCACTTGCGAACGCCCGCGTCTCGGCTGCGGTCATCGAGGCGGGGCTGGGGGGGAGGCTCGACGCGACCAACACGATCCCCTCGCGGGTCACCGTCCTCACCTCGGTCGGTCTCGACCACACCCAGTGGCTCGGCGACACCGAGGAGGAGATTGCCGCCGAGAAGCTGGCGGTCCTGCGCGATCACTCGACCCTGGTGCTGGGCCGGGTCAGCCCCGCGGTGGCGGCGCTCGCCGAGCGGACCGCGGGGGAACGGGGCGCGCGGCTGGTTGTCGCCCCCGAGGACCCGGGCCCAGGTGTGCGACTGCTTGCCCCCGGCGGGTTCCAGCGCCGGAACTTCGCTCTCGCCTGTGCCGCCGCCGAGGCATTCCTCGGCGAGCTCGACCCGGATCGCGCCGTCGAGGTGGGCGCGGGCCTGGCGATCCCCGGCCGCCTCGAGCGCCTAGCCGACGACCCGCCGGTCTTCCTCGATGCCGCCCACAACCCCGACGGCGCGGCCGCCCTCGCCGAGGCGCTGCCGGATGTCGCGGATGGCCGCCCCGTCGTCGCCTGCCTGGCGGTGCTCGGGGAAAAGGACCACGCCACGATGATCGCTTCCCTCGCGCCGGCCCTCGACCACGCCATCTGCACCGAGCTCCCCGATTTCCCCGCCGATGGGCCGATTTCCCCTGAAATAGACGGGAAATCGGCCCATCGGCGATCGACGGGGGCAGGGGGGCTGGTGCGCGCTTGCGCGGCGGTCGGTCTCGACGCCGACGCCGAGCCGGACTTCACGGCCGCGGTGCAGCGGGGCCGTGAGCTTGCCGCGGAACGAGACGGCATCCTGCTGATTACAGGCTCTCACTACGCGCTGCAGCCGGCGCGTCAGGCCTTGGGAGTGTGGGAGGATTGAGGCATGGATCGGAGCACCGGATCTGAACTTCTGTCGATGATGGCCCTGGTCGCCGCGGTGGTCGCTGCGGTGATCCTCATCTTCTTTGGCATCGGCTACCTGTTCGGCAGGCTCTTTCTGTGATCGTGGAGCAGGCAAGCGCAGGTTTCTCCCATATAAGGGCGAAGTAGACTGCCGTCCCTCTTCGGCGGGTCTCCAGCCATGGCTATAGCGATCTTCGGCATCAGCAACGACGGCCTCAACCTGGTCGTAAACCTCTTCGCCCTCATGCTGGTTGTCGTTTGGCTGGCGCTGATCGTCTACACGTACCTCGACGCCAGGCGCCGCATCTCTGACCCGTTCCTCGTCGGCTGCGCGACGATTGCCTCGTTCATCCCCTATCTCGGCACGGCCGTCTACACGATCGTGCGGCCGCCCGAGTTCCTCGAAGACGCCCACGAGCGCGAGCTGGAGATCAAAGCCGCGGAGCTGCGGGTGCGCCAGCTGAAAGAGCTCTCCTGCCCTCGCTGCTCCTTCCCTATCGAGAAAACCTACATGCGGTGTCCCCGCTGCCAGTGCCGGCTGAAGAACCCGTGTCCGAGCTGCAGCAAGCCGGTCGACCCCCGTTGGGCGCTCTGCCCTTTCTGCGAGACAGCGCTCGCGGATCGTGAGCGCGCCAGCTCGCGCTCGCCCGAGGGCGGCAAGCCGGCCCGCGAGGAGCGCTCGAAGGCGCCGCCCGCGGAGCGGGCGCCGAAACGGCGCCAGTCGAGCCGCGGGAAAGAGCCGGCCACCTCGAGCGAACCCCCCGCGCGCAAGGAGCCTGCGAGCGAGCCTGCCGAGGAACCGAGAGAGCCCACCCGTCGCGCCAGGAAAGAGCCCGCTCGCAGCCCAAGGGAGCCGGCTCGCGCCAGCCGCAAAGAGACTTCAAACCCGGAACAACCGCAAAGGAGCCCCAGTCGTGAGTCGGACCCTGATCCTCGTCAAGCCTGATGCATTCGAACGCGCCCTCACCGGCGAGGTGATCGCTCGCTTCGAGCGAAAGGGCCTGCGCATCAAGGCGCTGAAGTCGATGACCGCCGACGAGGCGATCGCCAACGAGCACTACGCGGAGCACACCGAGAAGCCGTTCTTCGGCGAGCTGGTCTCTTTCATCACCGGTGGGCCGCTGGTGGCGATGGTCCTCGAGGGCACCGAAGCCGTGGCCGCCGCTCGCCAGATGATCGGAGCCACCAACCCGGTTGAGGCGGCGACGGGCTCGATTCGCGGCGACTACGCGCTCGAGGTGACCTTCAACATGGTCCACGGCTCGGACTCCGACGAGTCCGCCGAGCGCGAGATCGGTATCTGGTTCCCAGAGTTGCAGTAGTCGGCGAGGTATGGGCAGGGGGCTCCACTTAACTTTTTCTCTGGATCGTCTCTCGCCGTCCGAGATCGCGACGACGAAAAAGTACAAGACGCTCCGCCCCCTGCCCATACCTCGCCGATGACTCCGAACGTCGTTCTCGCGTCGGGATCTCCACAACGACGAGAGATTCTTCAGAAGCTCGGGGTGGAGTTCGAGATTGTTGTTCCGGGGGTTGAGGAGCTGTCGGATGGGGATCCCGTGCATCTCGTCGTCGAGAACGCGCGCCGAAAGGCCAGGGCTGTGGACAGGCCGGGCGCGATGGTCATCGCCTGCGACACCGACGTGGTGCTCGAGGGGGAGGTTCTCGGCAAGCCGGCCGACGAGGCCGAGGCACGGGCTTATTTGGACCGGATGTCCGGTCGTGCCCACGAGGTGCTGAGCGGGCTGGTGGTGCTTGCCGAGGGCGAGGAGCGCAGCGGGTTGGACCGCACGGCCGTGGTCTTCAAAGACCTCGACGAGCCCACTGTGGAGCGGTATGTGAGATTTGGAGAGTGGCGGGGCCGCTCGGGCGGCTACGCGATCCAGACGCTTGGGTCGACCTTGGTCGCAAGGATCGAGGGAAGCGTCTCCAACGTGGTCGGGTTACCCGTCGGCCTGCTGGCGGAGCTGGCCCCCGAGCTCTTTGAGCGCTGCTGATCTAGTCGCGCAGCTCGACTACTTCCTCGAGGCTCTCGAGCAGAATGTCCACGACCTGGGGGTCGAAATGCGTTCCCCGCCCTTCCCGAACGATGCTGACCGCCTGTTCGACCGACATCGCCGGCCGGTAGGAGCGATCGCTGAGCAGTGCGTCGAAGACGTCGGCGACAGCGACGATCCGGCCTTCGAGCGGAATCTCCCTGGCCGAGAGTCCATGGGGATAGCCGCTGCCATCGAAACGCTCATGGTGGGTGAGCGCGATCGTCGAGGCCATCTGGAGCAGGTCGCTTTCGGAGTCGGCGAGGATCTCGTGGCCGACAGTGGTGTGTCGCTCCATCTCCACCCGCTCCTCCGGGGTGAGCGGTCCCTCCTTACGGAGGATCTGGTCAGGCGTAGCGATCTTGCCCACGTCGTGCATGGGCGCCGCCGCGCGGAGCAGCGTGATTTGCCGGGAGTCGAGCCCCAGCTTCTCACCGAGCAGGGCGGTGATCGCGGCCATTCTGTCGATGTGCCGGCCGGTCTCGGCGTCGTGCAGCTCGATCGCCCGCGCGAGTCGCTCGACGGTCTCCTGGCGCGACGCTCGCAGGTCCTCAATGGCCCTGCGCTGCGCGTCGATCAGCTCGTGCCGGAGGGCCTCCGCCTTTTCCTCGGCGCTGCCGAGCAGCGCCGCGTGCCGCGCCTGCTCGTCCAGCTCCAGCTGGTGCTGGCGGACGGCGTTGGCGGTTGTGATCACCAGCTGACCCGGCCAGAAGGGCTTGACGAGGTAGTCATGCGCGCCGAGGCGGAAGGCGTGGTCGGCGACGTCGGGGTCGTCGACGCCGGTCACCAAGACGATTGCCGTCTCCGGGTGGTCGTGGGCGATCTCCTCGACCAGCATCAGCCCCGATTCGCCGGGCATCTGGACGTCGCACAGCGCGATCTGGAAGGGCTCGCCTTCCAGCTTTTCGCGCGCCTCGACCACGCTGGTGGCGAACTCGCACTCGTACTGGCCCCCCAGGGTGCGGTCGACGAGGCGCAGGACCTCGGGCCGGTCATCTGTCGCGAGGATCCGGGCCATCCTGTTGGCGGGAATCGCCAAGGGTGTGGTCGACCTAGCCATCGGCTCCATCCCCAGCAGGTCGCTTCAGCATTCCGCGCACGGCCTCAAGCCCGATGCCGAGCATCTTCTGCATCCTGCCGTTGGAATTCGGGTTATCCACTGGATTGGTCGAGCCTCTTTGATTTTAAGGGCGCCTTGCAATGTCGTCAATTTGCGGGGCAAAGGCGTCGTTTAGGGGGCATGGGTAACCTTGGCCCGAGGCGGAGCGCTTCTGCAAGTACTCGAACAGCGCCTCCACCGCCCGTGCCAGATGCAGTGTCAGCTGGCAGAGTCATCATCGACGTGCGTGGGCAATGACGTGCGCGCCGTCGGCTCCAGCCCAAACTTAGGTCTTTGCCGTGTACCGCAAGCAGATACGCCGCCGTAGAGCGGTCCTCACCCTCCTCATCCTTGGATCGTTCCTGCTGTTGACGATCACCTATGGAGGCGGCTCCGGTGGCCTGCAGAGCGGGATCAGCGCAGTCTTCAGCCCCTTGCAGACGGTTGCCGATCGAGCCCTGAAGCCCGCCCGCGACATGGTCGGCTGGTTCGACAAGACCTTCGAGGCGCGTGGGGAGAACAGCCGCCTCAAGGACGAACTGGTCAAGGCGCGGAAAGAAGCGGTCGCTGGGAAGGAGGCGCTCGGAGAGAACGCCCAGCTCCGCAAGCTGCTCGACCTGGACCGCTCTCCCGTGCTCGCCTATACGAACTACGAGGAGGTGACCGGGCGCGTCATCACCCGCTCGCCGATCGTCTGGCATTCGGTCGTGACGATCGACGTCGGCAGCGACGACGGCGTTCAGGTCGATGATCCGGTGATCAGCGGCGATGGCCTGGTGGGTCAGGTCGTCGCGACCCAGGGAGGCTCATCTCAGGTGACCCTGATCACCGATCACACCAGCACGGTCACGGCGAAGGTGGTCCCCGTAGGGGTCCAGGGGGTGATCAGGCCCGACGTCGGCAACTCGGAGGATCTGGTCCTCGACTTCATCGACTCGACCAAGATGGTCCACCGGGGCCAGGCGGTGGTCACCGCGGGCTGGCGTGTGCCGGGGTACTCCTCACAGTTTCCGCGAGGGATCGCCATCGGCGAGATCACCAAGGCCTCGGTTCGCGAACAAGAGGCGAGCCAGCAGGTCCACCTGCGCCCCTACGCCGACCTCGCCAACCTCGACTTCGTCCAGGTCCTGACCGGGGGCTCGCGCGGGTGATCGTCACGCCGAAGATATTCGCGCGCATCGCCGCGATCGTGGTCCTGGGCGTGCTGCTCCAGCTCTCCTTCTTCTCGCGCGTGCTCCTCTTCGACACGAGCCCGGACTTGCTGCCGGCGCTGGTCGTCGCGCTCGGCCTGCTCGGCGGCAGCATGACCGGCGCCGTCGCCGGCTTCTCGATCGGCTTCCTGGTCGACTGCCTGCTTGCCGGCACGCTCGGAGCCTCCTCGCTGGTGCTGCTCGGGATCGGCTATCTCGCCGGCCTCTTCCGGGAGCGCTTCGATATCCACAGCGCCCTGGTCCCGCCGCTGCTCTGCATGGCGCTGACCCTGGTCGCCGAGATCGGGTTCGCCGTCGTTTACCTGATGCTCGGGGTGGACGCCCCGGTCAGCGTCCTGATCGTCCGCGACTCCCTGCTCAAGAGCGTCTTCGCCTTTTTCCTCGGCTGGCCGATCTACCTCGGTGTGCGTCGCGTGCTGCGCCCGGCCCTGGTCGAGGAGCCCGCGGCGGCCCGCCGGCGGCGCCGGCCGTCCATCATGGGAACGTGATGCTCCCGCGCTCCGACGAACGAGGCTCTGAGGGCGACAGCAGGCTGGCGCTGCGCATCGCGGTCTTCGGCGGCGTCGCGGTGGTCCTCTTCGCCGCCCTGCTCTTTCGGCTCTGGTCCCTCCAGGTGCTGAACGGCCCCGAGTACCTGGCGGAGGCGAACAGCAACCGCACGCGCGAGGCCCGGGTCACCGCGCCGCGCGGCACCATCCTCGACCGCAACGGCGAGGTCCTGGTCGACAACCGCACCAGCCTCGCGCTCCAGGTCGATCCGGGCGAGCTGCCGGAGGACCCGGCGGAGCGACGGGCGGAGTTGGCGCGGCTCGCCGAGCTTACCCACAGCTCCCTGCGCCGCGTGCAAACCCTGATGCGCGAGCAGATGGAACTGGCGCCGGGGACGCCGGTGACCCTGCGCAGAGACGTTGGCAGCTATCTCGTCTTCTACCTAGAGGAGAACCAGGAGCGCTTCCCCGGGGTCAAAATCGAGCGGGTCTTCGTCCGCCATTATCCCCACGGAAGCCTCGCGGCCCACGTCCTCGGCTACGTCGGCGAGGTCGACGAAGAAGACCTCAAGGAGCCGCGCTACCGGGGCCTCGAGCCCGCCGACGAGATAGGCCAGGACGGCGTCGAGGACACCTACGACCGCTTCCTGCGCGGCCAGCCGGGCCTGACCCGGATCCAGGTCGACGCCTTCGGGCAGCCGACCCCGGGTGGCCGTCTCGTCTCCCAGCCGCCCACCCCCGGCGACAACCTGAAGCTCTCGATCGACGCCGACGTGCAGGCCGCGGGGGAAAGCGCGCTGCTCGCCGAGGGGTTGCCGGGGGCATTCGTGACGATGGACGTGCACAGCGGCGAGATACTCGGGCTCGGCTCCGCCTACAGCTTCGAGCCGAAGGTCTTCACCCGGCCCACGCTGACTCAGGCCCAGGTCGACCACCTCTACCGCGACGAAACGCTGGCGCCGCTCACCAACCGGGCGGTCGCGGGCCTCTACCCGACTGGCTCGACCTTCAAGCTCATCACCGCTCTGGCGGCGCTGGAAAGCGGCGCGATCACGCTGAACGAGACGATCTTCGACGACGGCGAGATAAAAATCGGCGAACAGACCTTCCAGAACGCCGGTGGAGAACCGTACGGGTCGGTCAGCCTCGTTCCCGCGCTCAAGGTCTCCTCCGACGTCTACTTCTACATGCTTGGCTGGGACATGTGGAACACGGGCGACCTGCAGCGCTGGGCGCACATGCTGGGGATCGGCCGGCCGACCGGGATCGACCTGCCCTTCGAGGCCGAAGGCCTGTTGCCGACGCAGCAGTGGCGCAACGACCTCTACCGGGAAGGCGAGACCGATCGGCCCTGGTCGGTCGGCGACAACGTCCAGCTCGCGATCGGGCAGGGCGACCTGCAGGCCAGCCCGCTGCAGATGGCGGTCGCCTACGCGACCCTGGCCAACGGCGGCACCGTTCCCACGCCGCACCTCGGGCTCGAGATCAACGACCCCGAGGGACGGGTCCTGCATGAATTCGAGCCCAAGCCGCGACGCAGCATCCGGATCGAGCCCGAGTATCGGGAGGCGATCCTCGAAGGCCTCCACCGGGCGGCGCAGGAGCCGGAAGGCACTTCCTACGCGGTCTTCGGCGGCTTTCCAGTGGCCGTCGCGGGCAAGACAGGCACCGTTCAGCGACCGCCGAATCCCGACCAGTCCTGGTACGTGGTGCTCGCTCCGTACCCGAACCCACGTATCGTGACGGCGGTGACCATCGAGCAAGGTGGCTTCGGGGCCCACACCGCCGCGCCAGCGGCGCTGGACATCCTCGAAGCCTATTTCGACAAGGAAAGCACCGGCAGCGCCGGGCCAAACGGGGGGAGCCCGGGTTGATGTACGCGACTCGAGCCCGCCGGGCACAGGCCGAGCCCTTCAGCGTGCGACCCGGCATTGCCGAGCGCCTCGGGCTGCCCTACATGGACGCCCCGCTCGCCCTGTCCGCGATCGCCCTGGCCGTGTTCAGCATCTTCACCCTGGAGCAGGCGACCTACAACGACGTGCCCGGCAGCCCGGGATACTTCGTCGATCGCCAGGCGATCTACGCAATCGTGGGCTTGATCGGCATGTACGCCCTGGCCCGGGTCGACTACTCGCGCTTCCGCGAGCTGCGGGTCGGGATCTACACCTTCCTCTGCGTGAGCATCTCGCTCGTCTTCGTCTTCGGCTTTGCGGCGCGTGGCTCCAGGCGCGCCTTCGACCTTCCCTTCTTCAGTTTCCAGCCATCGGAGCTCGGCAAGCTCCTGCTTTGCCTGACGCTTGCCGGGTTTTTCATCGATGGCGTCCGGCGAGGCTCGGACTGGCAGCGCACTGTGCGCTACCTATGTCTCGGCCTCGCTCCGGCTGCTCTTGTCTTCTTGCAGCCTGACCTCGGCACCTCTTTGGTGTACGTGGCCATCACCCTCGCCGTGATGTTCGTGGGAGGCGTCCCCTGGATGCATTTCGCGGCAATCGGCGCGGCCCTCGTCGCAATCGTGACAGTTGTCCTCGTGATCGCTCCCGCAGTTGGGATGCCGATTCTCAAGGGGTACCAGCAACAGAGGCTCACCTCTTTCCTGGACCCAAGCGGGGACCCCAGCGACGCGGGCTATCAACAGAACCAGGCCAAGATCGCAATCGGGTCCGGCGAGAAGACCGGACGCGGCGATCGGGCCACACAGACGCGGCTTGACTTTGTCCCTGAGCGACACACCGATTTCATCTTTGCGGTGATCGGAGAGCGCTACGGATTCATGGGAGCCGCATTCGTCCTATCCCTATACGCCCTGCTGATCTGGCGGGCGCTGCGGATCGTGACGCTCTCGAAGAACTCATATGGAACGCTCGTGGCGGGAGGAATCGCCGCGATGCTTCTCTTCCAGGTCTTCGTCAATGTGGGGATGAACCTCGGGATCATGCCGATCACCGGGATTCCCCTGCCGTTGCTGAGCTACGGAGGTTCCTCCGTGCTCGCGACGTTCCTGGCGTTGGGAGTCCTTCAGAGCATTCACATGCAAGCGCGCCTCAGCCAGAAGGGCAGGTTTGTCTGGTGACTCCAAGTGAGTCCAGTCAAATGCGTACCTATCTGAACTGAGCTAACTCAATGAAAAAAACAATTCTGGTGTCCGCCGACAGCGGCGAGACCCGAGTGGCTGTCCTCGAGTCGAAGACAAAAGACAGCAACCCCGATGTCGCGGAGCTCTATGTGGAGCGGCGCGGCCGACGCTCGATCGTCGGCAATATCTACAAGGGCAAGGTCGACAACGTCCTTGCCGGAATGGAGGCCGCGTTCGTCGATATCGGCCTCGAGCGCAACGGCTTCCTGCACGTCGACGAGATCGTCCTGCCCGGCGGCGAGCAGGCTCCCAAGCGGGGGCGTGGCACCGGCCGCAAGATCACCGAGTTGATCAAGCCCGGGCAGGAGATCATCGTGCAGGTGGTCAAGGACCCCCTGAAGTCGAAGGGCGCACGGCTCTCGATGAACGTCTCGATCGCCGGCCGCTACCTCGTCTTCGCGCCGCAGGGCGGTGGCGTCGGCGTCAGCCGGCGACTCTCGGACTCCGAGCGCGACCGGCTGCGCAAGATGGTGGACCGCACCTACAAAGGCCCCGGCGGGCTGATCGTCCGCACGGCGGCGCACGGGGCCAAAAAATCGGACTTCGTGCGCGAGGTCGGGTACCTGCACAAGCTCAATGAGGTCCTCGACAAGCGGATCGAGAAGACCAAGGCTCCTGGCCTCGTCTTCCAGGAGGCCGACCTACCGGTCCGGGTGCTGCGCGACGTCTTCCTCAGTGACTTCGAAAAAGCGATCATCGACTCCCCGAAGCAGTTCGAGCGGGTCACCGGGTTCTTCCAGCGCACCGCTCCGGAGCTGGTCGAGAAGGTCTCGCTCTACAAAAGCAAGAAGCCGCTGCTGGAGAAATGGGGAATCGACAAGGAGATCGAATCGACG
The DNA here is from genome assembly GCA_040901495.1 of Solirubrobacterales bacterium. Taxonomy (GTDB): domain Bacteria; phylum Actinomycetota; class Thermoleophilia; order Solirubrobacterales; family 70-9; genus VRUE01. The sequence goes on along the minus strand of JBBDYO010000031.1, from coordinate 20,420 downwards.
CTGGTGCGGCGTGTCGACCTGCCCTCGGGCGGCTATCTGATCATCGATTACGCCGAGGCCCTGACTGTGATCGACGTCAACAGCGGCAGCTTCACCGGCCGAGGCAAAGGCGGGCTCGAGGAGACGATCACCCGCGTCAACACCGAGGCGGCCGACGAGGTGGTCCGGCAGCTGCGCCTGCGCGACATCGGCGGGATCATCGTCATCGATTTCATCGATATGGCCCGGGCCAAGAATCGCGACAAAGTGCTGAAAACGCTGCGCAAAGCGCTCGACGCTGACAAGTCGAAGAGCTACGTGGTCGAGGTCTCGCCGCTGGGGCTGGTCGAGATGACCCGGCAGAACATCACCGATGGGGTGCGGGAGATCCTCACCGCACCCTGCCCAACCTGCGCAGGGGAGGGCGTGGTCCTCTCCGCCGAGACCGTGGCGCTGGACGGCTTGCGCAAGCTGGGCGAGATGGCGAGCGAGGACGCCGAGGCGTTCCTGCTGCGCGTCAACCCGAAGGTCGCGGCCGAGCTGATCGACCCCGAGAGCGGTCTCTCCGAGCTGGAGGCGGAGACGGGCAAGCAGTTCCACTTCGAGGGAGGGGACGCCCTGCCGATCGACACCTTCGAGCTGGTCGAGTCGGGTGGGCGCGGTGAGATCGAGGAGCGAGCGCTGCCTTTCAGGGTCGGCGAGGAGGTGCTGGTCACGATCGAGGAGCCGCACATGTACAACGCCGACGATGCGGTTGCCCGCATCGACGCCTACATCGTCAGCGTGACCGGTGGCGGGCCCTTCGTCGGGGAGCGGAAGCTGGTGCGGATCGACCGAGTCGAGCGGGCGGCCGCGGTGGCCTCTCTGCTGGGTGAGGCGGCAAGCAACGGAGCGGGGCAATAGCGAGGCGGACGATTCCGGGCGCGACCATCTAGAATCTCCCGCCTCGCGCGGTCACCGTCGCGGCCTCGCAGGAGGTCGCGACCGGTAGCGCTCCACAACGAGCGGCAAGGACGAATGAGCACGTACGCAGTCATAGAGACCGGAGGCAAGCAGTACAAGGTCGAAAAGGGCACCTCGCTGCTCGTCGACCGCCTCGACGCCCAGCAGGGCGACAAAGTCGCGCTGCGCGCGGTGATGTTTCGCGACAAGGAGGTCATCGCGGAGCCGAAGGAGCTGGAGAAGGTGAAGGTTGAGGCGACCGTCGCCAGCCACCTGCGCGGCCCGAAGATCAAGGTCTTCAAATACAAGCCGAAGAAGGGCTACCGGCGCCGCGCCGGCCATCGCTCCGAGCTGACCAGGCTCGAGGTGACCGAGCTGACCATTGGGAAAGCGGCAAAACCCGCGAAAGCGGAGAAAGCCGAGCCGAAAGAGAAAAAAGCCGCGGATAAACCGCAGGCCAAACCGGCTGCTAAAAAACCCGCTGCGAAAAAAGCTCCGGCGAAAAAACCGGCCGCCAAAAAATCCGCTGAGAAAGAAGAGGCCTAGCGATGGCTCACAAGAAGGGTGGCGGCTCCACCGCCAACGGTCGCGAATCCAACCCTAAGATGCTCGGGGTCAAGGTCTTCGCGGGCCAGAAGGTGACCGGCGGCGAGATCATCGTGCGCCAGCGCGGCACCCGCTTCTGGCCCGGCGAGGGCACCGGGCTCGGCCGCGACCACACGATCTTCGCCACGGCCGAAGGGGTCGTGCAGTTCAAACAGGCTCGCAAGGGGCGCACTGTTTCGGTCGTTCAGGACTGAAGGTTTCTGTTGGGGGTGTGGGCACCCCACCGCCGGAAACCGTCCGCTCCACCCAAACTGCAGGATCAAAGCCTGGCCGCTCCCACAGCTTCCGTCGGCGGGGTGTCCACACCCCCAGCTGGCGCTTAGTCCTGGATGGCCGAGTCGGGGCGGTTGCTTAGTGCTGATTACCCTCCCTGCTGCTGATGTATGACAAGGCGAAAATCTGGGTTGAGGGTGGTGCTGGGGGCAATGGGTGTGTGTCCTTTCGGCGAGAGGCGCATGTGCCTAAGGGCGGGCCCGACGGTGGTGATGGCGGGCACGGTGGCAATGTGGTGCTCGTCTGCGATCCGTCGCGCCGTGATCTGGGGGCATTGCGGGGGAGTAAGCACTTCCGGGCTGGTCGTGGCAGGCCCGGAGAAGGGTCCACCCGTCACGGAGCGCAGGGGGAGGATCGGGAGATCGCGGTGCCGGCCGGGACCCAGGCCGAGGCCCTGGACGGCAGCAGGATCGACCTGATCGAGGACGGGCAGCGCGCCGTGGTCGCTCACGGTGGGCGCGGGGGGCACGGGAACAAGCGCTTCGCAAACTCGGTCCGGCAGACGCCGCGATTTGCCGAGAAGGGAACGGGCGGGGAGGGGGGGTGGATCGAGCTGCGGCTGAAGCTGCTGGCCGACGCCGGCTTGATCGGGCTGCCGAACGCCGGTAAGTCGTCCCTCCTGGGTCGTTTGACCCGGGCGGACCCGAAGGTCGCCGACTACCCGTTCACGACCATCTCCCCGGTGCTGGGGACGATCGAAGACGACGACCGCCAGGCCGTGCTGGCGGACATCCCCGGTCTGATTGAAGGCGCGGCGGAGGGGGCGGGGCTCGGCCATGAGTTCCTCGCCCACGTCGAGCGCTGCGCGATGCTGATCCACCTCGTCGACCTCGCCCCCCTGGAGGGGGACCCGGTCGAGAACTACGAGGCGGTGCGCGGCGAGCTCTCTTCATATGGGGCCGAGCTCGACCGGCTGCCGGAGCTGATCGTTCTCTCGAAGCGAGACCTGCTCGAAGCGTCACAGGTTGAGGTGGCAATCGAGGAGTGGCAAAAGCGGCTGGATGGGGCAGGGCTGGGTGTCTTGGCGGTCTCCTCCGCCACTGGGGAGGGGCTCGATGAGCTCCGGCATCGCATCTTTGGCGAGCTGCCCGAAGCGAGCCCGGCTCGCCTGGAGGGGAGGCGTGGGCCGGCCACTGAGTTTGAGGCCGAGCACCGCGTGTACCGGCCGGCTGGCGAGGGGGGCTACTACGTCGAGCGCGAGGAGGACGGTGTGTTCCGGATCCTCGGCCGCGGTGTCGAGCTGCTCTTCGAGCGCCACGACCTTCGCAACGAAGAGGCGCTCGCCTACCTCGAGCAGAGGCTCAATGAGATCGGTGCGATCGCGGCCCTGCGCGCCGCCGGCTTCGAGCCCGGCGACGACGTCCGCGTCGGCGAGCACGAGTTCGAGCTGCACCCTTAAGGGGGTCTAGCGAAACCCCCGCACACGCCTGGCGGCGGCTGGGCTCGCGCCCCGGCTATTTGCTGGCGCTGCCGCCGAGGAACTCCCGCGCGCGTTCGGCCACCCAGCTCGGGTCGCTCGTCGGCGATGAAGTGCCCGCAGTCGGGAACCAGCTCGACCTCCATGTCATCGGCGTAGCGCTCGTAGCCGGTGAGGAGCTGGGGGCGCAGGGCAAAGTCGTCGGCACCGAAGACGAGGCGGGTCGGAGCGGTGAGGCGCTGGTCGAAGTAGCGGCCTCGCATGATCGGCCAGATCTCCTCCTCAGCTTCCATGGGTTGGAGTTGGAGTCGAACCCAGCTCTCCGCCTACACTTGGCCGCGCCATGACCCTTGTCGTCAAGCTTGGCTCTTCGATCGTCGCCGCCGATGACGGCGAGCTGCGCGTGGACGTTTTGGACTCTGTCTGCCGGCAGGTCGCTGAGTTGGAGCAGAGCGGAGAGCGAGTGGTGATGGTTACCTCAGGCGCGATTGCCAGGGGGATGCGGCTGATGGAGCTGCCGGTCCGCCCGCGTGCGATGGACGAGCTGCAGGCGGCCTCGGCGGTTGGCCAGGGCGATCTGTTCCGTGCCTACGAGGAGCGTCTGGCCGGGCACGGGACGCGGGCCGCGCAGGTGCTGCTGACGGCCGCCGACATCGCCGCCCGGACCAACTACCTGAACGCCCGGCAGACGCTGCGGCGGCTGATCGAGTGGGGGGTGGTGCCGGTCGTCAACGAGAACGACACCACGGCCACCGACGAGATCAGCTTTGGCGACAACGACTTCCTCGCGGCCCAGGTCGCGATCCTGCTCGACGCGCGGCTGCTGGTGCTGCTCTCCGACGTCGACGGGCTCCACAGCGCGGACCCGCGAACCGATCCGGATGCTGAGACGATCGCCGAGGTGGACGACTTCGCGGCGCTGGATGACCTGGAGATCGGCGATCGGACCTCCGCCTTTGGCTCGGGCGGGATGCGCAGCAAGGTCGCCGCGGCCGAGATGGCCAGTGAGGCCGGCATTCCGACGACGATCTGCAACGGGACGAGCGCCGGCACCCTGACGGCGGCGGCGAATGCCGAGGCTGTGGGAACGCGCTTCGCGGCGCAGGCGGGGAAGGCGCCCAGCTACAAGCTTTGGCTCAAGTACGCGAAGCCGGCCCGGGGGCGCGTGGTCGTCGACGAGGGGGCGGCGCGGATGCTGCGCGACAGCGGCTCCAGCCTGCTCCCGGTCGGGATCGCTGATATCCACGGCCCTTTTGAAGCTGGCGACGCGGTCGTTGTGGCTGGCGAAGACGGAGAAATCGGCAAGGGCATCACCCAGTACTCCTCGTGGGAGCTGGAGCAGGTCAAAGGCATGCAGAGTGACGCCGTCCGGGCCGCCCTCCCGCACGCGGCGGACGAGGTCATCCATCGCGACAGCTTCGTCCTCCTCTGACCTAAAGCTCGATCGACGAGGCGGGCTCTCTCTTCAGGAGGCTTTGGGAGCGATCACAGCCCACAGCACAGATGCCGTGGAACGGACGGTCTCCTGAAGAGGGAGCCCGCCTCGTCTAGCTACCCTTACTCGACGATGGCCGTGACTACCGCTTCCGTTGCCGAGAGATGCGCTGCTGCCAAGCTGGCGGCGCGGCCGCTGGGCAGTGCCTCGACCGAAGTCAAGGACGCTGCGCTGGAGGCGATCGCTCGCCTGCTGCGCGAGCGGGTCCCCGAGATCCTCGAGGCGAACGCCGCCGACCTCGCCGATGAGCGCGCCGCGGGACTGACCGACGCGCTGCGCGATCGGTTGACGCTGAGCGATGAGCGGGTCGCCGCGATGGCCGCCGGCGTGCTGGAGATCGTCGCGCTTGATGACCCGGTCGGAGAGGAGCTCGCCCGCAAGACCCTGGACAGCGGGCTGGACCTGCGCAAGGTGCGGGTCCCACTCGGGGTCGTCGCGGTTGTCTATGAGGCGCGCCCGAACGTGACGATCGATTGCGCGGCGCTGACGATCAAGAGCGGCAACGCGATCGTCCTGCGCGGCTCCCATTACGCGGAGCGCTCGAACGGGGCGCTTGCATCAATCGTTCGCGAGGGGCTTGCCGAGGCGGGCCTGCCCGAGGACGGCGCGTTGCTGCTGGCCGGCGGTGGGCGCGAGAACCTGGCCGAGCTGGCGACGCAGGACGGGACCGTCGACCTCCTGATCCCGCGCGGCGGCGAAGGACTGAAGGCCGCGCTGAAGGATGTTGCGACGGTGCCGGTGATCTACGCCGCCGCCGGCAACTGCCACGTATATGTCCACGCCGACGCCGACCTGGAGATGGCCAGGCGGATCGCCTTCAACGCGAAGGTGCAGCGGCCGGGTGTCTGCAACGCGGCGGAGACGCTGCTTGTCGATGCCGCCGTTGCCGCGGAGTTCCTGCCCGACGCCCTCGCAGAGCTGCGCGACGCCGGGGTCGAGCTGGTCGGCGACGAGCGGGCCCGGGAGAGCGCCGGGGGCGTCGAGGTTGGGGACGCCACCGATGAGGACTGGGGCAGGGAGTACCTCGACCTGAAGCTGGCGGTTGCCGTCGTCGACTCCCTCGAGGAGGCGATCGACCACGTAAACCGGCACGGCACCCGCCACTCGGAGGCGATCGTCACGCGCTCCGAGGACGCTGCCTCCCGGTTCTCGGAGGAAGTCGACGCGGCGGTCGTCTACACCAACGCCTCGACCCGCTTCACCGACGGCTTCGAGTTCGGCATGGGGGCGGAGATCGGCAACTCGACCCAGAAGCTGCATGCGCGTGGCCCGATTGGGCTGCGCGAGCTGACCACCTACAAGTACGTCGTCCGCGGCGACGGCAACGTGCGTGAGTAGCGCTCCCGGGGCCGGCATCGGGGTCCTCGGGTCGGCATTCAACCCGCCTCACCTCGGTCACCTGGCTCTGGCGCAGGAGGCGCTCTGGCAGCTCGGCCTCAGCGAAGTCGTGCTGATGCCGACCGGCGAGGCTCCCCACAAGCGGATCGTCGACGACCCGGGTCGGGAGCTGAGGCTTGCGATGACCAGGCTCGCCGCCGCCGAAGACTCCCGCATTTCTGTTTCCACCCTCGAGGTGGAGCGCGAGGGGCCGTCCTATACCTATGAGACCTTGGAGCTGCTTGCGGATGAAAAGGACACGGAGCTGGTGTTTGTGATGGGGGCCGACGCCGCCGTGGGGCTTGAGAGCTGGCGCGAGCCAGGGCGGGTGGTCGAGCTGGCCCGGCTGGCCGTGGCCCGGCGTTCGGGCGTCTCCGACGCCGATGTCGTCGCCGTGCTGCGCAGCCTCGGCGCCGAGGGCGGCGCAACGATGCTGGAGATGCCGCAGTTCGGCGTCTCCTCTTCGTCTGTGCGGGAGCGGGCGGCGGCGGGCCGGCCCCTCCGCTACCTCGTGCCGGAGGGCGTCGCGCGCTTCATCGAGGAGAAGGGTGTGTATTCGTGAGTGGGCTCAGCTCAGAGGCGCTGGCGCGGCGGGCGGCGGAGCTGGCCGATTCCAAGGGGGCGACCGAGATCATCGTCTTGGACATGCGCAAGCTGGTCTCCTACACCGACTTCCTGATGATCTGCACTGCCCGCAACGAGCGCCAGGCGCGGGCGATCGCCGACGAGGCGAGGCTGCGCATCAAGCAAGAGCATGAGCTGCTGCCGGGAGGCGTGGATGGGGAGGGGTCCGCCGGCTGGATCGTCGTCGATTACCTCGACGCGGTGCTGCACGTCTTCACCGAGGAGGCGCGCCAGCGCTACCAGCTCGAGGACCTCTGGCGAGAGGCGCCCCGCCTTGAGCTGACGGTGTCCCAAGATGGCGTCCGAAGGCACCTTTACGGTGCCGCGCATGGGTAGCTTCAAGAGGGCGCTCCTCGGCTACCGCCGCCAAGACGTCGATGCGGCGGTTGGCGCGCGCGATAAGCGGATCTGGGGCCTGGAGCACAAAGTTGAGGCGACTGAGGAGAAAGCCCGGCTCGCCTCGGTGGAGGCCGCTTGTGCGAAAGAAGCGACCGCGCAGGCCGAACAGGAGCTGGACTCGCTCTCCTGGATGGTGATCGAGCGCGAGCGTGAGATCCGCCACCTGAACGAACAGCTGTGGGAGGCGAACCAGCGGCACGACCGCAGCATCGTCTCCCTGGAGTCGACGGCCGGGCGGTTGGAGGAGATCCAGGCGCAGGCCCGTGGCCAGGCGACCCGGATCCGGATGAAAGCCTTGCGCGAGGCGGTTGAGGTCAGCCGGCGAACGCAGGAACTTGCCGACGCTCAAACCGGTGCGACGAACGGCGCGGAGCCGAGCGACGCAGCCGAGGCCGAGTCGCCCGCGAAGGACCTTTTCGAGGGGGAGGTCAAGGTGGAGATCGGCCCCCTGGGCGACTTCTCCCAGCTGGTCGGGTTCGAGGACTTGATCGGCAACATCGGCGCTTCGGAGATCTCAGTCGAGCGGTTCTCCGAGGGGCGGGCAACCCTCTCGATGCGCCTCGACGAACCGGTTGAGTTGCTGCGCGAGCTCGAAGAGCGCGCGGCCCTTGATTTCCGCGTTCGCCGCACCTCCGGCGACAACCTGATCCTCGATGTTGACGAGGACTCCGGGCCCGGCCAGCGCGCCGCCTAGCCCAGCGCTCGGCTTACTCCGGAGGCGTCTAAACTCAGCTACTCGCGGGGCTGTAGCTCAGCTGGAAGAGCGCCGCCATGGCATGGCGGAGGTCAGGGGTTCGAGCCCCCTCAGCTCCATTCTTTGGCAAGGGCCTGATACCTATGCCGTCGCCGCAGCTCGACGTTGAGCCTGCGCGTAGAGCGTCTCTGGCGCAATATCGGCCTCGTTAGGCCAAACGATCGTGCCGGCCTCAGCGTCGGCGCGAAGCTGGCGGAAGTACTCAAGGTCTTGAAGGGGCTCAAAGACGCCACCGTAGTCGAGTAAGTAAGAGAGATCGACATCGGCTGCCAGGCCGTCCTCAAAACGGACGCGGACGATGTAGCCATCAGCCGGCGTGGCGTCGATCAGGAGTGGCGTGCTTCGCATGGAACTGATGGTAGAGGGCCTATGGCAGGGGCTCAATAGTGTCCAGTGGACGGTGGTCGCGTGCACGCCTCCAGTTGTTTTGCAGCTCGGGCGCGATGCAGGCCTGCCCACTTGACGACGAGTTTTCGCGCACGGGGAGGTAGCCGGCCGGCGATCACCGTGAGGCTCTCGATATCAATGCCTCAAGGCGAAAACCTGATCCAGCACTTCGTGCGGGGCTTCATCTTCGCAATAGAAGCCATCTGCGCTGTAGAAAAAGGCTCGCCCATCCGAGCTTAAGTGAAGGTAGCGTCTTGTTTCTCGATGCTTGTAGGCGTGCAGACGGGTCCCGTCTGCTAGCTCGACTTCGTGCATCCACATGAAGTTGCCAGCGAGAAAATCGATCAGCGGATCCCAGTTAGGCGTCTCGTACTGACTCATTTCGCCGCGAATCTTTCTTGGAGACATCTGGCAATCCTCGAGGCTGGGCTGTAACGCAACAAGACCTGAGAGTGCCGAAACTGAAACAGGTCGAATGCGCCCTCGCCCTTCAAGGCTCAAACAACCACGCCTGCCTGCCGATGAGCTAGGGGATGAATGGCGCCAACGAGCATGTCTTCTCGCATGGGATGCGGGACACGCGGGAGACGTTCGCGGTGTGGAGCGAGCAGCGCTGGATGGTGCTCGTCGGCTGGGCGTCTCTGAGCCTGGCGATCGCGCTGTCCCTGCTTGGGGCGGTCTGGGTGGTCGCGGGCCTGCTGACCCCCGACCTGACGCCGATCCACATCGCGGGGATGACCCAGCCCTCTGAGGTCGACGACCTGACGCCGATCCTCTGGCGCAACTCGCTCGTGCTGGCGCTGCACGGGACCGCCTGCGTCGCCGGCTTCATAGCCGGCGCGTCGATGCCGATCGCCGCCGCGCAGCGCATGGGCTTCTCGCGCTGGGTCCACGTCAAGGCGGGGGAGCTGGCGATCCTCTTCGTGGCCGCGATAACCCTCTTCTCGCTGTCCACCCAAGCCCTCTACCTCGGCTTCCAGGGCTCGACGATCGCCTACCAGTTGCAGATCAGCCATCTCGCGCTGATCCTCAGCGTCCTTCCGCACGCCCTTCCCGAGCTGACCGCTCTTTTCCTGCCGCTGGCCGCATGGCTGATCGCCAGCCGTCGCGGCGAGTGGAACCAGCTGCTCGCCGCCACCCTGATCACGGTGATGCTGGCGATCCCGGTGCTTCTGATCGCCGCGACGATCGAGGTCTACATCTGGCCCCACATCCTCGAAGCGATTTCCCCGGTCTCCGGGCCGGTTGTCTTTCCCGAATAGGATCTGCGGCGCTTTGACGCGGTCGCCAAGGCAGTCGGCGAGGGGACGCTGTCGATGGCCTGGCCGAAGCGCTCCTCCGGTGTGGAGACGGACTTGACCGAGGACGTGATCCGGGGGGTCGCGCTCGATTGCGAGATGGTCGACACCAAGGTCTGCGCGATCGATAAGACCTGGTCGGGGCTGCGGTTGACCCTGCGTCGCACTTAAGCCTCCAACCCCCGAACTGCATCAACTTCTCAGCCTGGCGGATAGAGAAGTTGATGCAGTTCGTAAGATCGCCGGTCTATGGCCGGTTACGAACCAAAAGTGATCGAGGAAAAGTGGCAGCAGGTCTGGGCGGATGAGCGGACCTGGGAGGTCCCTAACCCCGGGCAGCCCGGCTACGACGATTCCAAGCCGAAGTCCTACGTGCTGGAGATGTTGCCCTACCCCTCCGGGGAGCCCCACGTCGGCCACCTCAAGTGCTATGCGGTCGGCGACGCGATCGCCCACTTTCGACGCCGCCACGGCTTCGAGGTGATCCACCCGATGGGCTATGACGCTTTCGGCCTGCCGGCTGAGAACAACGCGATCAAGACAGGCGAGCCGCCGCGCGCCGCTACCGAGCGCTCGATCGACTCCTTCCGCCGCCAGTTCCGCGAGTGGGGGATCTCGATCGACTGGTCGCGTGAGCTCGGGACCCACACGCCCGAGTACTACCGCTGGACCCAGTGGATCTTCCTGCAGCTGTTCGAAAAGGGCCTGGCCTACCGGACCGAGGCGCCGGTCCAGTGGTGCCCCAAGGACGCCACCGTGCTTGCCAACGAGCAGGTCGTCGACGGGCGCTGTGAGCGCTGCGGCACCGAGGTCGTGCAGCGCAGCCTCGAGCAGTGGTTCTTCAAGACCACCGACTACGCCGAGCGCCTGCTTGCCGACTTCGACCTGCTCGAGTCCTGGCCCGAGCACGTCGTCACCATGCAGCGCAACTGGATCGGCCGCTCCGAGGGCGCCGAGGTGACCTTCCGCTGTGAGGAGCTCGACCTCGACTTCCCCGTCTTCACCACCCGTCCCGACACGCTGTTCGGCGCGACCTTCTTCGTTCTTGCCCCCGAGCACCCGGAGCTGGAGCGCCTGGTCGCTGGGACGCCGGTCGAGGAAGAGGTGCGCGAGTACGTCAATGCGGTCGGTCGCGAGTCGATCGAGAAGCGCGGCGACGAGGACCGCCCGAAGACCGGGGTGGCGCTGGGGCGCAGCGTCGTCAACCCGGTCAACGGCGAGGAGATCCCGATGTTCGTCGCCGATTACGTGCTGATGGAGTACGGCACGGGGGCGATCATGGCGGTGCCGGCCCACGACACCCGGGACTACGACTTCGCCAAGGCCTTCGACCTGCCGATCGTGCGTGTGATCGAGGGCGAAGACGCCGAGGTGGCGCGCGACGAGGAGGGCCTGCCCTACCCGGGCGACGGCCCGATGGTCAATTCCGGTCGTTTCGACGGCAAAGACAACCGCGAGGCCTATGCGGAGATCGTCGAGTGGCTGGCCTCGGAGGGGCGCGGGCACTCCTCGGTCAACTACCGCCTGCGCGACTGGCTGGTCTCGCGACAGCGCTACTGGGGTGCACCGATCCCGGTTGTCTACTGCGAGGAGTGCGGCGAGGATGGAGCCCCGGCGATCGTCCCCGTTCCCGACGACCAGCTCCCGGTTGAGCTGCCCGAGGTCGAGGACTACGCGCCGCAGGGCAAGAGCCCACTGGCCGCCGCCGAGGAGTGGGTTGCCACCGAGTGCCCCCGCTGCGATGGCCCCGCCCGACGTGAGACCGACACGATGGACACCTTCGTCGACTCCTCCTGGTACTTCATCCGCTACCTCGACCCGCGCAACTCCGACGCTGCCTGGGACCGCGTTGCCGCCGACCACTGGCTCCCCGTCGACCAGTACATCGGCGGGGTCGAGCACGCGATCCTGCACCTGATGTACGCGCGCTTCTTCACCAAGGCGCTCGCCGACCTCGGGCACCTGAGCGTGCAGGAGCCGTTCGCCAACCTCTTCACCCAGGGGATGATCACCCGAGACGGGGCGAAGATGTCGAAGTCGAAGGGCAACACGGTCAGCCCGGCCGAGTACGTCGAGCGCTACGGCGCCGACACCGCGCGCACCTACGTCTGCTTCATGGGGCCGCCGGAGCGCGGGGGCGACTGGTCGGATGAGGGCGTGGAGGGCGTCCACCGCTTCCTCGCCCGGCTCTGGCGCCTCTGCGAGGAGGTCGGGGAGAAGGATGCTGACGAGGTCGACGCCGCGGCGGCGACGGGTGAGGCGCGAGCGCTGCTCGCCAAGGCGCACTGGGCGATCGACAAGGTGACGCGGGACATCGAGCGCGATTTCCAGTTCAACACAGCGATCGCTGCGGTGATGGAGCTGGTCAACGACGCCTACCGGCTCAAGGACTCGCTCTACGGCGAGCCTGATGGCGCCGGCGCGGTGCGCTTCGCGACGGCTGTCGCGGCCTCGCTCGTCTTTCCCTTTGCCCCCCATCTGGGGGCCGAGGTCTGGGAGCGGCTGAACGGCGACCGCGTCTGGGAGCAGCCGTGGCCGGAGGCCGACGTCGGGCTGCTCGTCACCGACACGGTCACCCTCGTCGTGCAGATCAACGGCAAGCTGCGCGACCGAATCGAGGCCTCCGCGGACGCTTCCAAGGAGGAATTGCTCGGCCTCGCACGGGCCAGCGAGAACGTGCGGCGCCACCTCGATGGCAAGGAGATCCTCAAGGAGGTGGTCGTTCCGGGCAAGCTCGTCAACCTGGTTGTGCGCTGAGACATTCACGCATCGGGTCGCGTATCTGGTACAAAGCCCGCGAATGCTGGTCAGGCGGCTCGCAGATGCTCCGGTCGAGGAGTGGCACCGACTTCGTTCCCACGTCCTCATGGACGCGGGCGAGATGGGGTCCCGCAATATGTCCGTCACCTGGCTGGAGGTGCCGACTGGGACGCAGCAGACGCTTCACTCCGACGGGAAGGCCGAGCAGGTCTACGTCGTCGTGCGTGGCGCCGGCACGATGTCAGTGGCCGGCGATACCCAGGAGGTGGGCGAGGGCGACCTGATCCTGGTTCCCCCGGCAACCGACCACTCGGTCGCCAACGATGGGGAGGACGCCCTGGTCTGCGTCTCGGTCCAGTCGCCGCCCGTCGCCGTCGCGGAGCTCTACGGTGAGCAGATGGCCGAGGTCAGCGGTTACGACGACGACGAGGATCTGTAACCGAATTTTTTGATTGTGCGCACCACGCGCGCGCCAGCTGGGTGAACGCTTCGGGGGATGCCCGACCTCTCCCGCTCGCAGGCCATCGTCTACGGCGCCGTCGCTGTCGCCCTGCTGCTGGTCGGCGCGCGAGCGGTCAGGGCCAGCGACAGCGGTGATCCCGCCTACCCGCCGGCCAGCAGCTCGGCTGACGAGGGCAGCTTCAGCCTCCAGAGCGGCGGCGCCGACATCGTTGTCGACGTGGCCGGCGCGGTGCGGCGGCCGGGCGTCTACCGGCTGCCTGCCGGGGCGCGGGTCATCGACGCGGTCGACCGGGCCGGGGGGCCGGTCGCTGGGGCGCTGCTGGAAGCGATCAATCGGGCGGCTCGTCTCACCGACGGACAGCAGGTCGTCGTTCCCGAGCGGGGGCCGGCGGGAAGCTCCGGTGTGTCGGGGGTGGGGGCCGAAGACGGCCCGATCAGCCTCGGAAGCGCGACCGTCGAGCAACTCGACACGATCGACGGGATCGGTCCGGTGACCGCGGAAACGATCGTCGAGTACCGCGACCTTCACGGCGGCCTCGCCTCGGTCGAGCAGCTCGACGAGGTGAGCGGTATCGGCCCGGCGACGATGGAGTCGTTGCGCGCCCGCCTCCAGCCCTAATCAATGCGAAGCCCGGCGCCGCCCCTGCTGCTCGTGCTCGGAGTGGTCCTCGTTGTGGGCCTTGCGCTTGCCCACACCGATGAAACTCGTCAGCGCGCCGAAGCCGCGCTGACCAGGGGAATGCCGGCTCGTGAGGCCGAGCTGGCCAAGGGCTTCGTGCTCGGCAAGGACGAGGGGATCGACGAGCGTACGGTCGAGGACTTTCGCCGTTCCGGCCTTAGTCACTTACTCGCCGTCTCCGGCCAAAACGTCGCGCTGCTGGCTCTGCTCGCCATGCCGGTGCTGGCAGGACTTGGGATTCCGCTGCGGATGCGGCTCGTCTGGGTCCTCGGCCTGATCGCCGTCTACGTGCCGCTCGCCGGAGCCGGCCCCTCGATCCAGCGCGCCGGGACGATGGGAGCGCTGACGGTGCTGGCGACCCTGGCCGGGCGCCGCGCCTCTCGGTTCTATGCGCTCGCACTGGCCGCGATCGTCACGCTTGCCATCGATCCGCATATCGCCGCCGACGTCGGCTGGCAGCTGAGCTTCGCCGCGGTCCTCGGGATCCTCCTGCTGGCGGCGCCGATCCGCGGCGCGATTGAGGCGTGGCTGGGCAGCCGGGGATGGCGGCGGGTGCTGGCGGAGGGCGGCGCGATGACGATCGCCGCGACCCTGGCGACGGCGCCGCTGATCGCCTTTCACTTCGAATCGCTCTCGACCACCACCCTGGTCGCCAACCTGCTGGCGCTGCCCGCGGTCGCGCCTGCGATGTGGCTGGGGATGCTGGTGGCAGCAGCCGGCCAAGTACCCGTCTTCCCAGTCGAGCCCCTCAACGGCTTGAATGCTCTCCTGCTCGCCTACATCGCTCAGGTCGCTGCCTGGTGCGGGCAGCCGAGCTGGGCCTATCTGGAGGTTCGTCTGGGGGACACTGGCCTGGCGGCGTCATACCTCGCGATGGCGGTGATCGGGGTGTCGATTTGGCGCCTGCGGCGGCGATGGCGGATCGGCGCCCTGCGAAAGCGGCGGGCCTCGCGCTCGCGCCGCTCCACACCGTGGGGGGCACCGGCCGCTGGGCTGGCGGTGGCACTCGTCGCCGTTGCCTGGGCGTTCCCGTGGCCCGATGCCGAGACGAGCGCTCGCGTTCCCGCCGGCAGCCTGCGGGTGTCGGTCTTCGACATTGGGCAGGGCGATGCGATCCTGCTCCAGCCCGCCGGAGCGCCGGCGTTGCTGGTCGACGGTGGGCCTCCCGGCGACGGTCTGGAAGCGAAGCTGCGCGAGGCCGGGGTCGCGGAGCTCGGCGCTGTGCTCATCACCCACGACCAGTCCGACCATGGCGGTGGGATCGAAGAGTTACTCGGGCGGTTTCCGGTGCACCGGCTCCTCTATGGGCGGCTCGACGCACGCACGCTCGCCGAGGCCCGTGCCGGGGGAGCCGCGACCCAGCGGATCGCAGCCGGCGCCGAGCTGCGCTCTGGCCGGCTGCGCCTGGAAGTGCTCTGGCCACCTCCCGAGCTGCTCGCCGGGCCGCATACCGGTGAGGACCCGAACCAGCTCGCGGTCGTCGCACTCGCCCGCTGGCGTGGCTTCTCGATGCTGCTGACCGCCGACGCCGAGGCTGAGGCGATTCCGATCGATGTCGGCCCGGTCGATGTCCTCAAGGTCGCCCACCACGGCAGCGAAGACGCCGGCCTGGGCGAGCTCCTCGAACGGGCTGCTCCCGCGCTCGCCGTGATCTCCGTCGGAGAGGGCAATCCCTTCGGTCACCCAACCCCCGCCACGCTGGCAACCCTCGCGGAGCACGGCGTCCCCACCCTGCGCACCGACCACGATGGCACGATCGTCATCGATGCCCGATCCGGCTCAGTAGCGGTGAGCACCGAGGGGAGATGAGGTGTGTGTCTTACTGTCGCATCCGACATCAAGCTGCTTCGGGTACCGCCAGCGGTCGCTCTAGACTCGGCGCATGGCCGATGAGATGCGTCCGCTTTACCTATTCGCCGGGACCGACGAGGCGAAGATCGACGCGACCCGTGCGCGCTTGCGCGAGCGAGCCGAAGGGGAGGGGGGCATCGCCGCGCTCGAGGTGTTCGAGCCAAGCGAGGGCCGCGGCTCGCCGGATCACGAGGCATTCCTCGCCTCCCTTCCGGCAATGGCGCTGACCGAGTCGCGCCGCTACCTGCTGGTCGACGGAGTGGAGCGTTGGAGCAATCGCCAGCAGGAAGCCGTCGGGACGGCGATCGCCGACCTTCCACCCGACCTGACCGTCGTTTTGATCGCCCGGGCGAAAGCGCCGCCGGCACTGCTGAAATTCGTCAAGGCCGCGAAGGGCGAGGTGCGGGAGTTCCAGGCGCCGAAAGCCAGGGACATGCCCCGGGTCTTGGTGGGAGAAGCGAAAGAGCTTGGGTTTCGCCTCGATCCGGCTGCCGCCCGCATCCTGGTCGATCGCATGGGCGCCAGCCCGCTGCGGCTCCGCAACGAGCTCGAGCGGCTCCTGCTTTGGGCGGGGGCTGGGGGCGAGGTCGGCCCCGGCGACCTCGACGCGATGATCGCCGACACCTCCGAAGCGGTGTCCTGGACGCTCTCCGATGCCCTGCTCGAACGGGACCGGGCTCGTGTCCTGGACATCGCAGAGTCCCTGCTCGCTCAGGGAGAGAACGTCACCGGCCTCATCTACGGCCTCGCCTCGCGACTGCGCAGCGCGTGCATAGCCGCCATGCAGCTGGAGGCCGGTGTGCCCCAAAAGCAGGTGGAGTCGGGGTTGAGCATGCATCCCTACGCGGCGCAGCAGCTGGTCAACCGGGTCAAGAGCGTCGATCTCGACGAGCTTCAGGAGGCGGTGGTTGCCCTAGCCGACCTAGAGGTTTGGTGTCGCGGCGGGGCGGACTACGGCGACGAGCTCGCCTTGACGCTTGCGCTCAGGCGGGCCGCGGGAGTTGCCGCTTAGCTGCTTGTGGCTTTGGCGAGGCGGGCGGCCCTGGACTTCTTGCGAGCCCCAGTGTTCTTATGCAGCGCGCCCTTCTGCACGGCCTTGTCGATCCGTGAGACGAGCGAGCGGTGCTCGGTCGCGATCGCAGCGGAATCGCCGCCCTCCACCGCCTGCTCGAGGCGACGGAAATGCGTCTTCACCGTGCTCGTCAGGAGCCGGTTCTCGGTTCTCTCGCGCTCGCTGCGTAGGATCCGCTTCTTCTGTGAGGCTATGTTGGCCATGTTTCGGGCGGCCGACTATACCGAGTGAGATCGAGCTTGGAGACCCCCGACGCCCCTGAGACACCTGCCCGCAGCGGGCGCATTGCGCGCTCGACGGCATTCTTCTCCCTCGCTACCGCCGCCTCGCGGGTAGCTGGCCTAGGTCGTGAGATCGTCGCCGCCGGCTACTACGGGGTCAGCGGGCCGATGTCCGCCTTCACGATCGCCTTCCAGGTGCCCAACCTCGTGCGCAGCCTCTTCGCGGACGCAGCTCTCCAGCCCGCCTTCGTGCCGATCTTCACCGAGCAGCTCGAGAAAAAGAACTACCGCGAGGCATTTCGCCTCGCCTCGACCCTGCTGCTGCTCGTCACCCTTGTGCTCGGCGCGATCACCGCCTTCTTCGTTCTGGCCGCGCCGCTGATCATTCCACTCGTCGCTCCCGGCTTCGAGGGCGAGATCCTCGATCTCACGATCACCCTCTCCCAGGTCCTCTTCCCGATCCTGATCCTGCTCGGGATCAGTGGCGTGGTCGTCGGCATCCTCAACAGCTACGACCGTTTTGGGGCCTTCGCCATCGCGCCGCTGTTCTGGAACCTGACGATCATCCTGTTGCTGGTCGTGCTGGCGCCGATGTTCGAGGGCCAGGACCGGATCTACGCATACGCGATCGGCATCCTCGCCGGCACCCTGGTCCAGCTGCTGATCCCCGTCTTCGACCTGCGCAACACGCCGTTCAAGTTCGGCTGGAGCTTCGACTGGCGCAATCGCGACGTGCGGCGGGTCCTGCTGCTGATGCTGCCGGTGACGATCAGCCTCGGGCTGATCAACTTCAACCTGGTGATCAACAGCCTGTTCGGCACGCTGGTCAGCGAGGAGGCGCCGGCCGCGATCGACAAGGCATTCCGCATCTACCAACTGCCGCAGGGGATCTTCTCGGTGGCGATCGCCACGGTGCTCTTCCCGACCCTGGCCCGCTTCGCGTCCCGCGGCGAGCACGACAACCTGCGGGCGACGATGGCAAACGGCATGCGCCAGATCCTCTTCATCCTGGTGCCGGCCGCCGCGGCGGTCCTCGTCCTCTCCGATCCGATGATTCGCCTCGTCTACCAGCGCGGCGAGTTCACGCCGGAGCAGACGACCCTGGTGGCAACGGCGCTCTTCTGGTTCGCGTTCTCGCTGCCGACCAACGGCCTCTTCCTGCTGCTCACCCGGACCTTCTTCAGCCTTCAGCGACCCTGGGTGCCGACAACAATCGCCGCCGGCAACCTCGCGGTGACGGCCCTGGCGGCCCTTGGCCTCTACCACCTCGGTGTGGGAGGCATCGTCGCCGCAACCGCAATCGCGACCGCGGGCAGCGTCATCGCCCAGTGCGTCATCTTGCGCCGCCTCCTCGGCGGCCTCGAGCTGACTCGGCTCCTCGCCACCAGCACCAGGATCGTGCTCGCCTCCGGGGCGCTCGCCGCGGTCAGCTTGGGCGTCTGGGACGTGCTCGACAGCGCGCTCGGCCGCGGCCTCATCGGTCAGATCGTTTCGCTCGGCGTTGCCCTCGGGCTGGGCGGCCTGACATACCTGGGGGCGGCGAAGCTGATGAAAATCGCCGAGCTCGAGCAGATAACCCGCCTCCTGCGCCGCGGCTAAATGCTCGACCTGGGCTGCTACCTGCTCGGCGTGGCGCAGATTGCCGCCCTAGCCGCCTTCGCCTGCCTAGGCGCATTCGCCATGAGGTCGCGCCTCCTCCCCAACTTCTCAGGCCCCCCAGCCCTCCTAGCAACCACCGTCCTCGCCCTGGCGCTCCTAATCTGGATCGCCGAGCTCCTAGGCACCGTCGGCGCATTCAAGCCAGTGCCATATCTCTGCGCCGTCGCATTCACCGGGGTGGCCAGCTGGACGCTCCTCCGGCGGGTGGCATGGGGGTTGGGGGGGGGGCCCCCCCAGAACTAACACTTTGCTCTCTCCAC